>NZ_JAPZQM010000659.1:0-11459 GCF_027530565.1 Microcystis sp. LE19-10.1B
TCGGGAGACAAATCCCAATCCATTCAGGATAATTGCTTTGACGACTTGCCCCGCTGTGACAATTTCTCCTCGCTCAATTGAGACTTGTTCGTTGATAATTTCAACGATTCCTATTTCATCGATAATTCCAGCTACTAATCCCAGATGGTCTAGATTTTTGACTTCAATTTCTGTTGATTGATTCCTGGTCGAACAGTCCACTCGCCTCAGTTTTCCAACAATTCCTATTTTTTCATAATTAGGGGTCTCAAGACCGCCCTAGCGGCCACCGAGAAAACCTTCACCAGCTAAGTATTTTTACTCAAGTCTCTGGAGGGGGACAGCTTATGTGACAGTTGAGGGTGCGGAATGTGGGTGAAAATGGGTAAAAACCCACACCCCACACCCCACACCCCACACCCTGTCCCCACGAAAAACTTTTTCAGCAAACCCTAACTAGAGACTATGACAAAGGTTTAATTGTCACTAATCCCCCAGCAAAACCCTGAATATTCAACTCATAGCCATCAAGTAAACCCATACCAACTAATGTATCTGTCTCTGACTCATTGATTTCAATAGATTTGATCTGACCATCCCAGATCACAGTTGCCTCAAATACGTTAAACATACAGAGGCTTCCATCGCCCAAGATTCCCTCTTCTTGCATATACCACGTTAATCCTAGTGTTGTAATGATAGCGGAAGGCAACGTGAGAAATCCAGTGTAACCAGTGTCAATAACTGCTTTAATCGCTTGCCTCTGGTGATTTTCGCCTAGCACTACGAATTGAATAATTGCTTCTCGGCGCGAATTGACGCTCCCCATCATCATGGCGACACACTGGGGGAACGAAAGCCAAAACGATGGACGGCACGATGTCCAATGCGAATACCAAATATTTGTGCATCAGGAAAACGTATTAACAGTTGTTTAGCAGCTGTTAGGCTGTCGTCAGCCACTTCAAAAGCCCCTGTTTCGATGTCTATTGCTACAATCTTCCCATGATTCCCTTCCTCGATTTGGGAGCGTACCTGAGACTCATAGACTTCGTGTCCACGTCGGGCAAATTCTTCTTTGCTGTAGCGGGGTTGTCGAACTGTCATTGAAGCGACCCTGTGGCAACTTTTGCCCCCCTATTTTAACCTAAACATTGGGAATCTTCGCTAACATTCCTCAACTGGGCCCACAAGAGCAGCACCGCACCTAACCTCACAGCTTCAATCAATGTGCAGGGTGCGTTCCCCAAAATCCTGCATTAGGGAACGCACCCTACGGCTGAAACAGTCCAGTAGGGTGTGTTAGCGTCAGCGTAACGCACGAATTTTGAACATTAGATAAGGTGCGTTACTACGAGATCGGCTACAAGAGCGGCATCGCACTTAATCTTCAAGATCGATATGATGTAGGGTGTGTTAGCGTTAGCCTAACGCACGAATTTGTTGATTATCATTCAAGTTGTACATTTCATTAATACACTCTACGATCCAAATGTCTAATTATCGAAGACCTCATGTATTTGGAGGGACTTTCTTTATTACTCAAGTCACTTATCAGAGAGAGCCTTGGCTTTGTTGTGATGTGGCTAGAAAAGCGCTTAGGCAAGGAATCGAAAAGGTTAGGGTGAAATATCCTTTTGTGATTGATGCTTTTGTTCTATTACCTGATCATTTTCATTGTTTATGGACGTTACCAGATGATGATCAAGATTTTTCGGTAAGGTTACGATTAATCAAAACTTATGTCACAAAGCATTATGGGCAGGCATTGGGGGTTAATCGTGAAGTTTCTCGATCGCGGCAAAAACGAGGAGAAGGGAATCTTTGGCAACGCCGATTTTGGGAGCATTTAATCCGAGATGAACAAGATTTTGCAACACATTGCGATTATATTCATGACAATCCAGTGCGGCATGGTTTCTGTGAAAATCCTCAAGATTGGCAATATTCCAGTATCCATCGGTTTATCGCTCAAGGAATTTATCCCCAGGATTGGGGTAGTGGTGAACGTATAGCCAAGCCTGAAGGTTTTTGGGATGATTAAGCAATATAAATGTATCAAATGTAGTGGATTGTTTCAGCTAAAATAGGGCGATAGATTTCGGCTTAAAGTCTTAGATTATAGAATTTATAGCATTTTTCTAATACACCAAATTAGCTCAAACAGTCCAGTAGGGTGTGTTAGCGTCAGCGTAACGCAGGAATTTTGAACATTAGATAAGGTGCGTTACATTTCATTAACCCACCCTACAAGATCGCACTGAAACAGTCCAGTAGGGTGTGTTAGCGTCAGCGTAACGCAGGAATTTTGAACATTAGATAAGGTGCGTTACATTTCATTAACGCACCCTACAAGATCGGCTACCTGAAATTTCAGCTATCTGTAATGAAATTTCATCTATCTGTAACCCTACAGGCCAAAATAGTTTAAAAATCCGTCGAGAATTTCTAGGATAGAAGTAAAGACCATCCTTGCCTACTTTTTCTATGATCCTAGCCGCCGAAACTGGACTAAAAACCGCTACTCTAGACGTAAAAGGCATGAAATGCGCCGGCTGTGTTAGTGCCGTAGAACGACAACTCAGCCAAAATCAAGGGGTAAAATCGGCCCAAGTTAACCTAATCACGGAAATTGCCGTGATTGAATACCAACCGGATGCGATCGCACCAGAGCAGTTAGCCGCAAAATTAACCGCGATTGGATTCCCCACCCAACCGCGCAGCTCATCGACTCCCCTTTCTCAACAAAATCAACGGCTGCAAAACCAACAAAAAGAACAGCAACAACAATTATACCGATTAGCGATCGCTTGTTGTTTACTGGTTTTTTCCCTGATTGGTCACTTACACCACATCGGGGGACCAGAAATCCCCATCCTTCAAAGTATTGCTTTTCACTGGACTTTAGCCACCCTAGCCATTTTATTCCCCGGCCGCGATATTTTCATCGATGGTTGGCGCGGATTACGGCACGGTATGCCAAATATGAACACTCTCGTTAGTTTAGGCACAGGTAGCGCCTATATAGCCAGTTGTTTGGCTCTTATCTTCCCTAATCTCGGTCTAGAGTGCTTTTTCGATGAACCAGTCATGCTGTTAGGGTTTATTCTCCTCGGACGGACTCTAGAAGCGCATTCCCGTCATCGCGCAGCCGCAGACTTAGAAGCGCTTACCTCCCTACAACCGGCAGTGGCTCACCTGATTGGTAGTACAGATGACCGTGTGGGCGTGGCCATTCCCGTGGAACAGCTGCGCGTCGGGGAATGGGTGCGCGTCTTACCCGGAGAAAAAATTCCCGTGGATGGGGAGATTATTCAGGGAAGAACCACGGTAGATGAAGCTTTATTAACGGGGGAATCGCTGCCGGTGGTCAAGGAAATGGGAGATCTAGTCATTGCTGGCAGTTTCAATCTCTCTGGTGCGATTGCGGTGCAAACTCGTCAGGTGGGGACTGATACCACCCTAGCTAAGATTATCGCAGCCGTGGAATCAGCCCAAACTCGCAAGGCCCCAGTACAGAAGATAGCGGACCGGGTAGCGGGTTATTTTGCCTACGGAGTCATGATAATTGCCCTAATTGTGCTGCTCTTTTGGTATTTTTGGGGAACTAGGCTGTTTCCAGAGGTGTTAGGGTCAACCACAGGACACCACGAGATGATTCAACCCACTTCTCCCCTACTTTTGTCCCTAAAATTAGCGATTTCTGTGCTTGTGGTCGCTTGTCCCTGCGCTCTCGGTTTAGCCACACCGACGGCCCTACTGGTGGGAACCAGTTTAGCAGCCGAACGGGGTATTTTAATTAAAGGGGGCGATGTTTTGGAAACCGTCTCGCAACTGCAAACGGTGGTTTTTGACAAAACGGGAACCCTTAGCCAAGGTCATCCAGAAATTACCGATTGTTTGAGTTTTTCTATCCTTAATTCCCTGGAAATTCAACAATTAGCGGCAGTAGTGGAGAGTGGTACTAATCATCCCCTCGCTCAGGCGATTTTAGACGCGGTTACTCCCCCTACTAACCTGACGGGGGAAGATTTTCAAACTGTGGCCGGATTGGGAGTTTCTGCAAGGGTGCAGGGGTCAAAAATTGTTCTGGGAAATCGGCAATGGTTGGCACAGAACGGCATTAAAATCGATGAAACTATCCTGGGCATTCAAGAGCTTTTACAAGCGGGTAAAACGGTGATTTATCTGGGGATGGAAGAACAATTACTCGGCGCGATCGCTTTTCAGGATCGATTACGTCCCGATGCTCAAACAACCGTTAATCAGTTGCAAAAACTCGGTTTAGAGGTGATTTTACTCAGTGGTGATCGCCAAGAAGTGGTGACAGCGATCGCTAATAGTTTGGGTATTAGCCAATTTTATGCCGAAGTTGCCCCCACCGAAAAATCCGCCTTAATTGCCGACCTACAGACAAAAGAGGGCAAAATCGTGGCTATGGTCGGGGATGGTATCAATGATGCTCCCGCACTAGGACAGGCTAACATCGGTATTGCTCTGGCCGGTGGCACGGAAGTGGCCATGGAAACGGCTGGGATCGTTTTAATTAGCGATCGCCTAGAGGATGTGGTACAATCTCTGCATTTAAGTCTGGCTACATGGCAAAAAATCCGACAAAATCTTTTTTGGGCTTTGGGTTATAATACCTTTGCTATTCCCATTGCCGGTGGTTTATTACTGCCCCGTTGGGGTCTAGCTTTCAGTCCGGCCCTAGCAGCAGCTTTGATGGCTTTTAGTTCGGTTATGGTAGTGAGTAATTCCTTGCTTTTACGTCGTCAATTTCCCCCGCTCACATCGACGCAGGAAGAGAATAGATAATCAGTTTTTAATAACTGGATTTAGTATAATTCTCCCTCTCTGCTGCTCCAGGAGAGTCCTTCCACAGGGTCAATACCACTGGCTGCTTGACACCCCCCCCCTGAACAGTTACAGTTGTTAGACAGTGGAAGAGGCTTCTAGTTCCTGTGGACGGGCAAGATGGGCTCTTCTGGTTTCTGTGTGGAAACGAGGTCTATACTGATAGTTTCTTCCGCAAAATAGTCCTAAAAGTCTTGCCCAGTAAGCATTTCACGATTCCATAAGCAAAAATTATCACACAAAGTCGAGAAGAGCCCAAGATGCCCATCCCAAGTTTCATATTTAATTACAACCAGCTACTTACACTTAATATTTGATGTTTAATTAGGTTATTTTTCATGAATTTACTACAAAGTTTCTGGCGCAGATTTGAAAATCAAACCATTGTGATAATTAGTGTAATTCTTGCCTTTTTACTACGGCTGAGTCGCTGGCAAAACTCAACCTCGGATATGAAATATTACAGTAAGTGGTATGATTTTATCGTCCAGAACGGAGGATTTAGTGCTTTTAAATATGATTTTGCTAACTACAATCCTCCTTACTTGTATTTAATGGTTATTGCTTCTTATATTTATTCTAGTTTGCCTAAAATTCTTGCTATCAAGCTGATTACAATCCCTTTTGATTTTCTCTGTGCTTTTTTTGTTTATAAGCTAGTTCGCCTCAAATATTCTAGAGGCAAATTACCAATTATTGCTGCTATTATTGTCTTGTTTTCCCCTACAGTTTTTTTGAATAGTTCTTACTGGGGACAGACAGATATGCTTTATACATCTTGGTTAGTTGCCTGTCTCTATTATCTAGCTATTGAGCGAAATATATTAGGATTAATATGTTTTGGTATCGCTGTTTCTTTTAAGCAACAAGCAATGTTTTTTGCGCCTTTTTTAATCATGCTTGGTGTCAAAAAATATATCTCTTGGTCTTCATTATTAATTGTTCCCTTAGTATATTTTATCTCTCTAGTTCCAAGTTGGATGGCAGGCAGATCAATAAACAGTTTATTGTCAATTTATCTCAATCAAGCCGGAACATTTAAATATCTGACATTAAATGCTCCTAATCTATATCTATGGATTTCCAATCAATTTTATTCAAGGGTTGTTCCCCTGGGATCATTGCTGACAGTAACTGTTATTGTGTACCTCGTTTACATAATTTACAAAAGTCACCTTAAAATTACTACACCAGTAATGATTCAACTGGCTCTTATCTCAGTCTTGGTTGTCCCTTATGTACTGCCGAAGATGCACGAAAGATACTTTTTTGCTGCCGATGTTATTTCCATTATTTTTGGTTTTTATTACCCCCGTTATTTTTTCGTGCCAATTATTATTAATCTTGTATCTCTCTTCAGTTATTTTCCTTATCTAATGCGTCAACATGGTGTAGGAGTGGAGATAGTTTCTTTGCCAATCTTGTCTCTCATTTTAGGATTGACAATATTAATTACTCTTTATCATCTACATCAAACTCTTCAGGAAGCTGAACAACAGAAATTACTCTAACAATTTTCCTTTCTGTTATTGCCAGAGGACATAGACCTAGATCGATCGATCTTTGTGTCCTCTGTGTCTCTGTGGTTCCTTCCACTCCCTCGCTAGGAGGAATGTATCTTAGAATACATTTTACCCACCAAACCTGGGAGAGCCCAATTCCTGAGATTGTGGGCTCTTAGTCTAACAAAGCCCATGCACACCGACCGTCGAAACTGGATCGCTATGATGCAGAAGTTATCTGGCGTGGGTGATGGCCAGCGTTACCAGGAAAAGTGAATAAACATTATACTAAATTGGGTTACACTTCATCTTTAGGAGAAACGCTCTAATATAGATATTTCGACCAAATTGAGATGCACCCAATTTGGTATCATCTCTGGATGACCAGCTACTGTTCTGGCGTTCCCAAAAACTAGAGACTTCCCACCTCACCATTAAGATAACTGCTATAAGATGGTATTTTGTCCCTGTCTTTGTCAGTTGACGGAGACAGGAACAAATCGGGTTAAGCGGTAATTCTGGTCAGGGATTGACCTTGATAATTGTTGGTAATAATCTGGTGAATAGATTGGAAAAATTGCCGACAACGATTATTAGTTCTCAGGGGCAATTCATGATTTTTTACCAATAAATCAATCTGAAGTTCCGAGCTAGTGGGAGGATGAATAAATAATTCCACTTTCACTAACTGGGGAAAGAGAGCATCGTTAGGAACCTCCGATAAAAGCAAGACATCGGTCCGGCGCTTGATGATTTCAAATTCACCCAAACTTAATATATCATCGTATAAAAACCCGGTCTGATGAGGAGAAATCCCGACAAAATAGGAACAGCAATAGCGAGCCATGGCAGGGAAAAGATGATAAATTGGTCAAGGTTAATCGGTCAAAATCAGGCCATTGAACTACTACAAAGAGCGCTTGAAATCAATTCGATCGCTCCCGCTTACTTATTCGCCGGCGCTAAGGGGATTGGACGCAATCTAGCAGCAAAATGTTTCTGTCAAGACTTGTTAACTAGAGATCGATCGCCAGAAACAAGGGAATTAATCCTGAAACGCTTTCTGGGAGGCAATCATCCTGATTTACTCTGGATTGAACCCACTTATCAACACCAAGGCAAACTGCTCACCGCAAAAGAAGCACAGGAAAGCAATCTCAAGCGTAAAGCCCCCCCGCAAATCCGCATCGAACAAATTCGCGAGATTACTAACTTTTTAAGTCGTCCTCCCCTGGAATCGTCCCGCTCTGTGGTAGTGATCGAGCAAGCAGACACCATGACGGAATCGGCGGCAAATGCCCTCTTAAAAACGCTTGAGGAACCGGGAAAAGCCACTTTAATCCTGATTGCTCCCAGTCCCTCCTCTTTACTACCCACTCTCGTTTCTCGCTGTCAACATATCCCTTTTCAGCGTCTTTCGGAAGAAAATCTCGCTCAAGTCCTCCGCTCTAACGGACAAGCTCGCGTTCTCAATTATCCGGCAATTCTCGGTTTAGCCCAAGGTAGCCCCGGAGAAGCGATCGCCGCTTTAGAGTTTCTCGATAGTCTCCCCCAAGATTTACCGCGATCTTTGAGCAAATTTCCCCTAAAACTCTCCCAAGCACTGGAATTAGCCAAAATTATTGCTCAAACTCTTGACACGGAAACCCAATTATGGTATGTGAGTTATCTTCAGTATGAGGATTGGCAACGACGACGAGAGCGATCGATTTTAGAAATCTTGGAAAAAACCCGCCGGCAGCTGTTAGCCTACGTTCAACCCCGTTTAGTCTGGGAATGCACTTTCTTGGCATTGGCCAAACTATCCACCGCCCAAAAGTCTTAAAATTGTTATATTTATCGATCGAGTGGGGAGAAAGACCATGAAAATGAAATCCTTAGTTTTGCTGATTCTGTTAACCTTGACTACGGTTTTAGGTGCTTGTCAGGGAGGAAAAGAAGCCGAAGAACCGAAAAACGTCCCTACCACGGTGGAATCCCCGCAAAAAGACGAAGATAGCGATAAAGACGGGGAAAAGCAGCAAAAAGACGGCAATAATCAACGGGATAAAAAAGACGATGACGATGATGATGACGACTAATTGTAAAAATCAAAAATTGTTGTTAGGGTTAGGAGTCAGTAGCCAGTAGTCGGTCGTCAGGAGAATTAAGAATGAATGATAATCAATTAAATTGTCTATTTACAGATTTTAGGCAATTTAATCCTTATTTTTGCCGCTTTTGAACCCTTAACTAGGGTTTGCGGCAAAAAGTACGGGCGAAGCATTCGGTTAGAAAATCTACGGTTTCACCGATAGGTGATTGTCCGAATGCTTCGCCCCTACAGGACGCGGGCCGATGAAGACGCAAGGTTTTGAACGACGATTCTCTCAAAATCTTGCACCTGTTTCGCGAAAAAAGCCACAAAACTCTTACCTTGCCTACATTTCACATTTATTCAGCAAACCCTAACTGGGATAAAAAAATCGGGTGAGCTTTAACCCACCCGATCGCCTATAGATTGAAATCAACCTATAACTGTGGTACAAACTGTTCTTTTTCGGGAACGTAGGCGTATTCAGCCACAATCTGCCGGAATTCTTCCCCATTGATCGTTTCTTTTTCGATCAGCAGGTCCACCACTCGATCGATCACTTCGCGATGATCGCGGACAATTTGCCGAGAAATTTCATGGCAGTGTTCCACGATCGATCGCACCTGATCATCGATGCGAGTAGCGACCTTCTCAGAATACTCGGAACGAGTCATCAAACCGCCACCGAGGAACACTTCACCCCCTTGACTTTCTAGGGACAAAGGACCCAAATCGCTCATCCCGAAACGAGTCACCATCTGACGCGCCATATCAGAGACTTGCTGTAAATCGCCACCGGCACCGGTAGTCACCTCATCATAGCCGAAGATTTCTTCCTCGGCCGCCCGACCACCTAAAGCACCGGAAATCCGGGCCATTAACTGAGCTTTCGTGGTTAAACCCTGTTCTTCGTTGGGAGTGAACCAAGTTAAACCCTGGGCCTGTCCCCGGGGAATCAGAGTCACTTTCTGGACGGGATCGTGATCTTTTAAGAGCGTACCCACGATCGCATGACCCACTTCATGGTAAGCGATTAAGCGCTTGCTCTTGCTATCGACTAAAGGAGTACCTTCCATACCGGCGATAACGCGATCTACCGCGTCATCTATCTCTAGGAGGGTAATGGCTTCTTTGCGACGACGGGCGGTTAAAATTGCCGCTTCGTTCAGTAAATTGGCTAAATCTGCTCCACTAAACCCTGGAGTGCGACGGGCGATCGCTTCGATGGAAACGTCGTTGGCCAGCTTTTTATTGCGGGCGTGAACGTCTAAAATCTCTAAACGACCTTTAAAATCGGGTGCATCCACGGTTACTTGGCGATCAAAACGGCCCGGACGCATGAGAGCGGAATCGAGAACATCGGGGCGGTTAGTGGCGGCAATGATGATAATTCCCGTATTCCCCTCGAAACCGTCCATTTCTGTCAATAATTGGTTCAGGGTTTGTTCCCGTTCATCGTTACCGCCACCGATACCGGCACCCCGTTGACGACCTACCGCGTCAATTTCATCGATAAATATTAAACAGGGAGCATTTTCCTTGGCCTTTTTGAACAAATCGCGCACGCGAGAAGCACCGACACCGACAAACATTTCCACAAATTCCGAACCAGAAATGCTGAAGAAAGGTACACCCGCTTCACCGGCGATCGCTTTGGCTAACAGGGTTTTACCCGTACCAGGAGGACCAACTAAAAGGACTCCTTTGGGGATTTTGGCACCAACGGCGGTAAATTTCTCCGGTTGTTTGAGGAAAGTGACGACTTCCTGTAATTCTTCCTTCGCTTCGTCAATTCCTGCCACATCATCAAAGGTGATGCCGGTTTTTGCTTCCATCTGGAAACGAGCTTTTGATTTGCCAAAACTCATCGCTTGACCGGGGCCGCCTGGCATATTATTAGAACGGCGGAACAGGAAAAAGAGAGCGGCAATCAGCAAAAAGGGGAAAAGTAGATTACCGAGGAATCCCCACCAAGCGCCGTCATTCCGCATCGGGTGTGCATCGAAACTAATTTTAGAATCCCGTAAACGGGCGATTAAATCGGGGGAATTGGCCGGTAAATCGACCCGTAGGCGTTGTACTCGGTTTTCTAGTTCCGGATCTAGGGCCTGTACGATCGCGGTTCTGCCCCCTTCGTAGAGATCGACGCTAACAACCCTACCACTGTCTAGGTATTCTAGAAAGCGTCCGTAGGTCATGCGGGTAGTGGCGGTGTTATTGCCGATATTACTGGTGGCCGTGGCAAAAGTGCCTTGCCAGAGGAAAAAACCGACCACAAGGGCGGGCAATGTCCACAGTAAAATCGTTTTCCAGGATAGTTTCATGTTTGTTTAGTGGTTCTAGGATAAAGATTTTTGCTTAACTCATTTAGCTGTTTTTGTCAAGGATTTTACGTTATTTTTTTGAGATTAATCCCCGCAGCCAATTAAATCTTAACTAAATGTAACGTAATTCTCATAATTCTGACAAGAATGGTGACGAGAGATTTTTTTTAGTTCATTTGTTCTAGCAAGAGTCTCATGGTTTCTGGGATAAGCTGGATTAGAGAAGGACTATCTCGATGGTCAAGATTTAACAGTAGAAGTTTTTACTATTCTTTACTCTAGAGCGTGTAAACTACACAGTGTATAAGCTGTTCGCAATTTAAATCGTGGGTGAACGGTGTTGAAACCCTTGCCTTTTCTCGATCTGCTCGGAAATTTAGAGACTGAACAGCTTATCAAAAGCCACTGATTATCTGAGAGATTTATGACTCCAGAACATTTTTTGCAACTTTTACAACATCAAACTTCTTCCTTTGCTCAAACTGTGTCAACTAATGAAGGTGAATGGATTATTAAGGGTTTTATCGATATACATAAAAAAGTATATACTATATCTATTGATACGAAAATCATCTCTAAAATCCGGCTCTTCGGTTTGTGTTATGCAATGGACGGGGATTATAAGGGATGGAACCCTTATATAGAAAGGCATTTAGCGATTTTTGTCAATTGTTTTTTATCTAGAGCGAACTAATCAATTAAGTCTCTTGCCAGATAAGGATT
>NZ_JAPZQM010000732.1:0-10543 GCF_027530565.1 Microcystis sp. LE19-10.1B
GAGTGATTGGGGGGAAAATTTAGGGATTTTTTCCCTGAAAATTAGGTAATTGACCACCTGAAAATGGGTAAAACCCCACACCCCACACCCCACACCCCACACCCTGCCCCCACGAAAAACTTTTTCAGCAGCCCCTATTTAGGAGGATTATTAGGGGAAAGTGAGAGGAAAAACCTCCCTCAAATGGCCAATAATGCCGTCGGAGTAGTTTATAACCGATTACATCACTTTATTTTATCTTGGTGTTTTGTGCCTATACATTTATCCTGTGGCATAAGTTAACTGGGGGACTGCAAAGGCGGTGGACGAATCGACCTTTAAACACTTTTGTGGAAGCTTTGGAAGCTTTTCGGACAGCGATGTCTTTTCGTTTCTTTAGGTGGCTGACCGAGAATCAGGATGTGTTTGCCGCTTATCAAGCCAGTTTCGGCTTTGTTTGGGCTTAAAATTTGTTTAAGTCCCATTAGTCAAAAAGTTCTCACCCAACAACTGAGGGAATTAGAGTTAGATGGACTGATTCACCGAGAAGTTTATCCAGAAATTCCTCCCAAAGTTGAATATTCTTTAACCGCTTTCGGAGAAACCCTGAAACCGATTATTCTGGAAATGCACCAATTAGGAATTGAGAAAAATGCCAGACTTTAAGGTTTCAAATTTCCTCCTCGAATAAACCAAGTAATTGTGGCACTGGTAAAAGCAGTGATAGCGACAATAGCTATTTGTTTCCAGTTTTTTAATTCCCCAACTTTCTCGATTAAATCGGGAATTTTTTGGGTTAATACTGCTTGGGATTGAATTGTTCCTTCAATTTTAGCCGTTATAATTTTCACTTCCGTGATTTCTTTGTGTAGGTTAACAAATTGCTTGTTATTTTCTTCTCTCAGGGTTTCTAGTTGTTTGCGATTATCTTCCTTTAGCGTATCAATTTGCTCGCGGGTTTCTTCTCGCAGGGAACTTATTTGCTCGCGGGTTTCTTCTCGCAGGGAAATCATCTGCTCGCGGTTTTCCTGTCGCATTGCCGAGAGTAAGTCTTTCAATTCTTGAATATCATTGCTAGTAACAGTAGTCATACAATTAACCCCAAGAGAATCTATTTAACCGGCACTCTTTGATTTTATTATATTTCACCTACGCTAAAAAGGTCAAATTCATCAAATTTAATTACCTCGGAGTCAGGATAACGGGTATCAAAACGATAACTGCTCACGGTTGCTTTTTCTGTATCTAAAATGCTAAAAACCGTCAGATCATTACTGGCAATATAGGGTAAAGGTTGATTAACCCAATCCACTAGAGGAGCAATATTCGGGATAATTGCTTCTAATCCATTAGGATTACCGATGGCTGCATAATTTCTATCGAGGGGTACAGGACGTTTTTTATCACCTAAATAAGCAGCATAACTATTACCAACGTTAGAAGATTCGAGAAAATTCATACCCTTAGGACTAAGAAAACGATTCCATAAATGAGAATGACCATAAAAAACTAAATTAACCTTGGCTGATTCTAATAAGGGAATTAGATCACGAATAATATAATCATTTTCTTGGGGATAATCATAACGTACTGAGCTAACTTTTCCCGTGGTATCCCGTTGAATTGTCGGCACGGGATCGGTGTAGGGTGGAACGATATTTCCTCCTAGGGTATGGGGAGGATGATGAAACATAACTACTTTATATTTAGCCTCTTGAAATTCTCGACTATTTAACTCTTTTTCTAACCATTGATATTGAGGACTACCCTGAGCAATTGGCTCAAAAATATGCTGACCGTAACCCCATCGGTCGGGTCTATCTAAATCTCTTTGATTTTCGTAATATCTTCCCGTTGCACTGGGTTCTAAATTGGGATTTCTCCAGATATTAGTAACATATAAAACCACTAAACGAATATCGCCAAAGGTTAGAGAATAATATTTATTTTGAGGCAAAGAAAAAATTTCTTCGTAGGTTTCTGTGTTGAAAGCATTATTTTTTAACCAGGTTTCATTAATTACTGCTGTATCCTCTGCTAGTTGTTTAGCAATAAACTGAGGAATAGCATCTTCAAACTGTTCATTTAAACCTATAGAAGTAGAAAATCTGCCCATAACTTCATGATTACCAATAGCAGGAAATAAGGGCGCATTTTGAATAATTTCTCCCCCTTTATAAATAGTCTGAATACCATTCTTTGTCAGAGTATAATTGGCACGACCTTGTAAACAGGGAAAGAATGCCCCACCGCGAATATCATCAAACCATTCGGAAGCTCGATCGGGTATATTAACTAAATCTCCTGCTAAAAAAACTGCATCTACCTGTCCAATAGTTTCGCTAACTTTTTGTAAATTAGCGGCAGTCATGGGCATTAATTGATGATCGGAAGTGAGCAGAATTTTGAGATTAGTTCCTTTTTTGGGTCTTGGGGTAAGGGTATAAATATCACTTCTAATCGCTGTATTTTCCTGAAAACTGGTGACTTGATAGGGAATCCTTTCCCCGGGATTTAAATCAGTAATTTCGGCCTGATGTCGCCAGATTTCTCGAGCGGTTAAAGATTGATAAGCTTCAACGGTTCTCGATTTTGCATCTTCTCTAACTCTAGTTAATTTGCTAGTGCGAGCGAGGGCAATTTTCTCTAGTTTTTCCCCGTAGCGCACCTGATGACGAGTGCCAAAAAATTCCGTAAACCAAATCACTTGTACTGATGTTTCGGTGGGTAATTGTAAAAAAGGTTCGGTTAAAAGTTGATTCTTGTTCATTGTCGCTAAAAGATAACTGCTGTGCTGCATTTAAACGGTCTTAAGGAGTAATTGAGATAGTCCACAGCTTAACTGGCAATAACTGGCAGATTCCCTATTTTATCGGCTAATGTAAAACCTTAGATTCTAACTGCTGCTGTTGCCAGAGATTTTGATAGACTCCGGGGACTGCGATTAACTCCTCGTGGGTTCCTATCTGGACAATTTCTCCGCGATCCATGACAAAAATGCGATCAGCAGTGGCAGCGGCCGATAATTGATGGGAGATAAAAATCACGGTTTTTTGGCTTTCTTGGCTGATATTTTCCAAAATAGCTGTAGCCGTTTGATTATCGACGCTAGATAGGGCATCATCAAGGATTAAAATCGGTGCTTGGATGGCTAAAGCGCGCGCTAAAGAGGCCCGTTGACGTTGACCACCGGAAAGAGTAATCCCACGTTCTCCCACTAAAGTTCCGTATTTTTGCGGGAAATTCTCGATTTCCTCCTGAATTCTCGCTTGTTTGGCCGCCGATTCCACTGCCGAAAAATTCAGCAGCGGATCGCCATAACGGATATTATCTTCAATGGTGGTACTAAATAAAAAACTTTCTTGGGGAACATAAGCGATCGCTTTTCGCAGCTCTTCCAGGGCAATTTGAGTGACATCTTGATCATCAATAAATAACTGTCCCTCAGCAATATTCAAAAGACGGGGAATAGCGTTAGCAAGGGTAGATTTTCCCGATCTGATCGCACCGACGACCGCTACCGTTTCCCCCGGATTAATGGTAAAAGAAAGAGATTTTAAGGCGGGTTCCTTAGCATCAGGATAGAAAAAAGTCAAGGCTTTGGCGGTAATTTTTCCTTGAATATTTTTTAAGTGAATACAATCGGCATTGTCTTTAATTTTAGCCTCGGCTAATAGGATAGTTTCCAGGCGATCTATACTCACTTCTCCCTGTTGGTAGGCAGTAATAGTGAAACCTAATAAAGCAGTGGGAAAAACTAATCTTTCTGCCAAAATTAACAGAGCAATAAAGTCCCCAATGGTGATATTACCCGCTATAATTTGTCTAGTACCGAGAGCAAGCAACGCCAATAAACTGACATAGGCCAAAGCTTCAATCAGGGGAAAAAGAAAATTACGAGTCTGGACTAAATCTAAATTAGCCTGTAGTAATTTGCGATTTCTTTGCTTAAATGCTAGGCGCTCGTTACCTTCTTGGGCATAAATTTTAATCAGAGTAATACCACTCATATCCTCTTGAATTAAATCGCTCAGATGCGAGAGTTTTTCTTGTACTTTTTTCTGTTGCCGCTGCAGACGACCACTAAATAACTGCACAGCAATTAACATCAAAGGATAGACAGAAATAGCGGCGATTGAAAGGGGAATATGAATCGCTAACATTACAGGCAAAGTTAACCCATAGGCAAAAAAAGTATTAGCCAAACTGAGCAAAGCAAAACCCACCAGACGACGGATATTATCCACATCGCTAGTGGCACGGTTGATTAAATCTCCTGAAGTTTGCCGAGAAAAATAGGCAGGTTCAAGGGTTAATAAATGCTGAAAGATTTTTTGTTTAAGCTCGAACTCTACCTGACGACCGATCCCGAATAACAATACTCTGGAAATCATGCGGATAAACCACATAGTCGAGGCTAAAGCGACAATTAAAATCAGATAATAAATGATTTTTTGAAAGTCAAAGGATTTACTCAAATCATCGATGCTATCCCGGATTAAAAGCGGTATATAAACACCCAAAAGATTAACAATAAGCAGAGCAACTACCCCCCCAGTTACTATTTGCCAATGGGGACGTAGATAATTTGCTAGTTTTTTAATGCGAGAATAAGCCATATTCAGTTATCAGTAATCGGTGATCAGTTATCAGTTAGAATAGGGAACAGGCAAAAGGGGGAATAGATAATCAGTGGATTATGAGATGCGGCCACATTTCCCACCCAAGAATTTTTATTTTTTCTCCTTAACATTAGAACCAGCCTTGGGCGGTTTACCGGGGGGCTGATCAATTTTAGCTTGATAGCCGTACCGCCAGAAGTGAAGATAATCTGGTCTGAATTGGCATTAATTAACCCTGCTACCTGTTCTCTGGCCATTTCGATGACTGTCGCCCTATCCTGTCCCCAACTGTGTAAACTGGAGGGGTTGCCCCAATGATGCCGGAGAATAGTGGCAACCCGCTCGATCACTTGGGGATGAGTGGGGGTAGTGGCACTATAGTCAAGATAAATTTGCATTATTTTACAATCTGAGAAATGAGAGTCAAGACAGGCAGCTATTCTCAGTTTAGCCGTTTAAGAGATTAGAAAACGGTTTTCCTTAAGAAACCCGGTTTCTGGGTTGTTGAGAAACCCGCTTTCTGGGTTGTTGAGAAACCCGCTTTCTGAGTTGATGATGAGAAACCCGCTTTCTGGCTTATACTAAGCGTCAGAGGGTTTACAGGGGTTAAGTTATGACAGGAATTGAAACAACCATTGTAACGGCATTGACTAATAATTTTATTGGTCAAATGATTAAATCGGGGTGGGAGGGTATTAATAAAAATGAGTTATTGAATAAAGATGTCGGGCAGCTTATCAAAGAAGGAAAGTATCTTTTTTTGCGGGAATATACTCAACGTTACTGGGAGCGGCACGGCATGATTAAGGTTTTAAAAATGTCTAAGCCGATGGATTTGGAGTCAATTTATATTAATGTCAAATGTTTGGGTAATTTAGTCAGGGATTATTATGATGAAAATTTAGAAAATAAATATCGTGAGAGTAAGCAGCGACGGTTTAACTTTAGGGATGATGGTAAAAAAGATGGTTTACTTTTGGCTAATCAAGAACAATATTTAATGGTACTTGGTGATCCCGGTATTGGTAAATCTACATTTTTGCGAAAAGTTGGTTTAGAAGCTCTCAAGGGAAAGCAAGGCAGTTATCAGCATCCTCTAACACCTGTTTTACTGGAGTTGAAAAACTTTAAAGAGAACGAGATTAATATTCAGGCATTAATTGAAGAGGAGTTTAAAATCTGTGGTTTTCCCAATGTGGAAAAAAATATTAGCAATAAACTAGAAAAAGGGGAATTACTAATTTTATTAGATGGTTTGGATGAAGTGCCAACAGCTAATGTGAATAATGTAATCGAGAAAATCAAAGATTTTGTAGATAGGCATCATAAAAATCGTTTTATTCTCTCCTGTCGCACTGCTGCTAGAACTCATCTTCGACAATTTACCGATATTGAAATTGTCGAATTTGATGATCAGCAAATTCAAAGTTTTATTGAACATTGGTTTAGTTCGGAATTAGATCGGAAAAATGAGACGGCTAAAAATTGTTGGGAACTGTTGCAAAAGGAGGAGTATAAAAGTGCAAAAGAGTTAGCCCATACACCGTTATTGTTGACTTTTTTGTGTTTGGTTTATGATAAAAATCAATCTTTTCCCACAAATCGCAGTCGCCTTTATCAAGATGCGTTACGAATTTTATTGGAAACATGGTCAGCCGAAAAACGTTTACCTAATCGCGGTTTAGTTTATGAAAATCTCAGTATTGAGCAAGAAGAAATTTTGCTATCTGAAGTCGCTTATCAGAATTTTGTAGCAGATAAACTTTTTTTAGAAAAACGAGAAATTGTTAATCAAATTAAAGATCACCTTAAACAAAACTTAAATGCTCCGCAACATCTGGACGGAGAAAAAGTATTAAAAACCATTGAAATTGAACAGGGAATTTTAGTAGAGCGGGCGAGAAATATCTATTCTTTTTCTCATTTAACCCTTCAGGAATACCTCACGGCTCAGTATATCTATGACAATGATTTGATTGAAGAAGCAGTTAAGAATTATGTAACAGAAACTCGTTGGCAAGAGGTGTTTTTGTTAGTGGCGGGTTTGATGCGAGGGAAAGCCGATAAATTGTTATTAGCAATGGAGAAAGAAGCCCATAATTATCTTACAACGCCCCTCGGTCAAAAATTAGTGCCGATTTTGCAATGGGCAGATGAGATGACTAAAGATTCTGTTGATAGTCCGATTAAACCTGTAGGAAGAAGAGCGCTCGCCTATTGGCTCTTCATCGCCTACGCCAAAGTCATCCCCAACGTCATCGGCATCGGCACCCTCATCGGCATCCCCATCACCCACAGCATCATCATCGCCTACGCCTACGCCCCCGAGATCGCCTACAACATCTCTGGTATCCTCTTTACCTTCAACTTCATTCATGAGTTTGTCCGGTTAGTTAAATTATTTGCTCAGTATCGAATTGTTTCTAGGGTTAATTTTTTCCAATTAATCGCTGATTTAGAAGCTTTAAAACAAATTATTCCTGATGATAAAGCAACTAGAAAAGAACATCAAGAATTTTTTTATCAATTATTTAAAATCTCGAATACTGCTTTTAATTTAACGCCTGAATTACTTAATTTATCCACCCGCCAAGAAATTAGCGAAATAGACAAGCATTATTTTTATATTAATCGCCTGATTCTCGACTGCCAAAAAGTGGCTGTTAATATTTCCCCTACCGTCTGGCAAGAAATCGAAGAACGAATGCTCCGCGTTCCTTAACTTCTACTTTTTTTCTCAAATTTTGCCTTTCCAATTGGATGAGATTAGCGAATATTAACACTATGAGGATTGGGAGCTTCAAAAACCTTGCATTACCATTTTTATAGAACATAGGGTTTGCTGAAAAAGTACGGGCGAAGCATTCGGATAGAAAATCTACGGTTTCACCGATAAGTTATTGTCCGAATGCTTCGCCCCTACAGGACGCGGAACCATGAAGACGCAAGGTTTTGAAGCACGATTCTCTCAAAATCTTGCACCCGTTTCGCGAGAAAAGCCACAAAACCCTTACCTTGCCTACATTTCACATTTATTCAGCAAGCCCTATTTATTGGCGGTAAGCTTGACTGCGATGTTCAATCAGCAAGACGATAACTTGAGACTGACTATCATCAACGGTATAGATAACCCGATAGTCTCCAACGCGGAAGCGATACTTCCCAGCAAATTCTCCCTTTAATGCTTTAATTTGAGGGTGATTTTTCGGTGTTTCTTGAAGGAGTTTTAAACACTTAGCAATCTTCTTTTTTAAGATTGGATCCGCTTCAGAATAAACTTTATTTGCTTTAGCTGTCAAACGGACTTTATAAGTCATCTCAGCTTTCCCAATCAATGAGGCAACCTGATTGTAAATCCATTTCAGCTTCTTTCAAATGTTCCATAATATTCGGGATTGCTCTAATTTCTTGCGTTGCCTTTTCACTTTCTTTATCTGACAAATAAGCGGCAAATTCTAGAATCATCTTTAAATTTTCTACTGATAGGGTTTGTAAATATTGTTGAATCTTTTGCTGCATTAAATCGACCTGTACTAATGTTTCAGAATCTAAAAAATCTTCTGGAGTCGAGGGATTTACTTCAACGTCAGTTAGAGTCATATTTAATCAAGTGCTTCTCTCAAGTTTATTATTTGTATCTTAGCGTGTATCCTGTCTCCCGTCTCCTGTCTCCTGACTCCTGACGACCGACTCCTTACCCCACAGTTAACTTTACTTTTGTCCAACTACTTAATACTGCGAATGTATGAAAACGCATCAATTGGGCAAAAGCTCAACGATGCGTTTTTAAGCTCCAAAAACTGCTATGGTTGTCAGCCGAGACCAATTAATTCTGATTAGGGTCAGTGGCTGCGGCCATTTGCATTCTCTGTACCAGATTATGGAGGGCTAATTCTAGATGTAAACCGGCATCTACGGCGGTCCAACCCTGTTCCGTTAGGTGTCGCCATTCAAAGTGTAGGTGCGGACCGGTAGAAAGTCCCGTACTACCCACACGACCGATAACTGCGCCCTGTTCCACCCATTCTCCCGGTTTGACAGTAATTTCCGAAAGGTGGGCATAACGAGATTCTTGACTACCATCGAGGTGACGTAAAATCACCGTTAATCCGTAACCTCCTAACCAGTCGGCGGTGGCCACTTCCCCTGCGTAGGCGGCTAATACAGGTGTTCCCATAGGTGCGCCTAAATCAGTACCCGCGTGCATGGCCCGATTCCCGCTGACTGGATGATTTCGCCACCCGAAAACCGAGGTAATTTGGGCAGGAAGGGCGAGGGGAAAGAGTAAATCCGTGCGTTGAGTTGGGTTAGAATCCGTGGGACTTAAACGGGTGGCCCGCTCATAGGTGGTCGCTTCGCTGATTGCTTCCACTTCTGCGCGAGTCACCGGGGCCAAAGCTAATTTTACGCCATTCCATTCGGGGGGATTGAGGGCCACCACCTGACTCGCAATCACCGTCGGGGGTGCCAGACGTACCGGGGCGCTAGAAGCCACGAGAGTGGGGGCATAACGACGCAGGGAATTATTAGCGATAACCGGCTGATTTCGGGGCTGCCGTCCTACCCGCACGGCTGGATTAGGATTGAGACGCACCCGGGCCAGATTAACCGGGGGTAAGGGTTTGGCCACAGTGCTGACCGGCTGGCGACGGGAGGCCCGGGCCGCCAGATTACAGCTACCTCCTACCAGTTGACCATTTTGGGCGATCGTTTGGCAACCACTGCGGCGCTCGGTGACGACAACGGAACTGGGGGGGTTAAAGTTTCTGGTATCGATAAAGTTATTTTTACCGCCGGCCCGGGGGGCAAGGGTAGGCATATCGGTTTGATGGTTTTCGGGGATAGCCAGACGGGGGGCAGGATTAGTATTTTCTTTGATAACGGGGGCTTTCAGAGTCGGGGCGGCATTTTCCACCACTGGGGTTTCGCTGCCAGTTTCGGAATTAGCGATCGCATTGGGAGCAAGAGTAATCAGACCGCTGATTACTAAACCGAGACCACTGCATAAACTCAGCTTCTTTTTTAAGGATTTTCCGAGAAAAAGTTTCAATATCACCGATGAAGGATACATAGGGCGGCCTCACTTCTCACAGTTTAGTCAAAAAAATATTTAGACTCAATTATAGCCGAGACTGACCCTACCCGCCGGTAGATAGATTTCGCTACTGGCATTGTCCGAGGTGAGTTTAACTTTTAATTCCCCTTGATCGCTTACCCCCGTTATTATGCCCTGATAGCCCTCGAAAACTATCTTTTGACCAAAATTGGCAAAAAGTTCTAAGTAGGAGGCTAATAAGGCTTTTATGCCGTGATTACAGTAATATTCATAGCCGTATAGGATAGCATCGCTGGTGACATCGGTTAATTGAGCGATCGAGGTGATTTTATTGCCGGCCAAAGCTTGTAAATTAATGCCCGTGGGGGGGACGGGATTAGCCCAATTGATGCCCACTCCGATGACTGCTTGCGGGATGTTTTGGCCTTGAATACGGGTTTCTAGGTTAATTCCCCCTAGTTTGCGCCCTAATAGGACTAAATCGTTCGGCCATTTGATTTTAACGGGTATTTCTTGACAATTCAGGTGATGAGCGATGCCCCAAACTGTAGCGAGAACGAGATGGGCAGATTTATCCACCTCTAAATCCAGATTTAACGCCAAAGATAAATATAATCCTCCCGGTTCAGAAATCCACTCCCGTCCCCATTGTCCTCTCCCGGCACTTTGTTGACTAGCAATCACCACAAAAGGCGGATTTTCCCCCGATTCTAATAATTGCCAAGCTTGAGTATTAGTGGAAGGTAATAGTTCAAAGTGATGGATTTTGGGCATAAATGGGAAGTGGGGAAGTGGGGAAGTGGGGAAGTGGGGAGATGGGGAAGTGGGGTGTGGGGTGTGGGGAGATGGGTGTAGGGTGTAGGGTGTGGGGTGTGGGGTGGGGGGT
>NZ_JAPZQM010000064.1:0-14768 GCF_027530565.1 Microcystis sp. LE19-10.1B
GTTGTTGATGACGGTGAGCTTCTCTTTGTAATTGTTCCCGCACAGTCAACAGTTTAGATAAACAAGCGAGAATTCCCTCAATCGTGACAGGATTGCGATAGGGTTCCAATAGACAAGGGGTTTGAGCTAATTTGCCCAATAAGCCTAATTCGGGCGGTATTTTGGGGGAAGTCGGTCGAAAATACACATCGATTTCTTGAGTTTCTGCCGTCACATCAAGGCTAGTTTTCACGTCACCGGAAGAAGCAAGAAAAGTTTCGAGGTAATCTTTACTAAATTTATCCCAGAGAAAGCGAGTCAAGGCTGAAGTGATTCAATCAATGATGATAGTTATTGTATCATTTTAAAAGCCTGATTAGGAAAATTGGCAGCATTGCATCTTTAGTTACAGATTTTTCCTAGTTTTTGCGCTAGAACTGAAAGGTTAATCAGCAAAAAACGCGCTCGACGAATGAAACCGCAAATCATCGTCTGTGGATTAGGTCGCACGGGTTATAAAATCTTTTGTTTACTCAAACAACAATCTGCGGCAGTAGTAGCGATTAGCGATCGCCAAATGGTCTGCGAATACCAGTCTGATATTATTATCGGCGATCCCTGCTCTCCTAAAACTCTGCTGCAAGCTGGCCTTCCAGATGCAGAAACCCTAGTTTTGGCCATCGATAACGACGCACTCAATCTAGAAATTCTCACCCGCGCAAGAATAATTAACCCGAAAATTCGGATAGTTAACCGACTATTTAACGAAACTTTAGGAGAAAGACTCGATCAAACCCTCCCTGCTCACGTTAGCATGAGCGTTGCTTCCCTAGCAGCCCCGATCTTTTCCTTTGCTGCCCTTGGTAATAAAGCTATCGGTCAATTACAGCTATTCGATCGCCTTTGGCCAATTCAAGAGATAATTATCGAGGAAAATCATCCTTGGTGGGGATTACCCCTCTACGAGCTTTGGGACGATCCGGCCCGGATGTTAATCTATTATCTCCCCGCTCACGACGAAATCGATCTGGTTTCCGCAGTTCTTTCGGGCAAAAAACTCCAAACTGGCGATCATCTGATTATCGGCAATAAACCGACAATTAAGGCAAAACAGCGTTTTAAACTGCAAAAGTGGCTGAGAAATCTACTCAATCTCCGTCCCTATCAGCACTATGTCCAACCGGTAATTCTTGTCACCCTTTCCCTCTTGGGGATGATTTCCCTTGCTACCGTTACCTATCTCAGCGTTAATCAAAAAATTTCCCTCGTCGATTCCCTCTATTTTTCCGTCGGGATGATTACCGGTGCCGGAGGTAACGAAAAAGTGGCCGAATCTACCCCCGATAGTATCAAAATTTTTACCGTGGTCATGATGATTGTCGGTGCGGGGGTTATCGGTATCTGTTATGCTCTCCTTAACGATTTTATTCTCGGTAGTCGCTTTAAGCAGTTTTGGGATGCTACCCGCATTCCCGTCCGCAATCATCACATTATCTGTGGTTTAGGAGGTATCGGCACCCGGATCGTGCGACAATTGCACGACCAAGGCTGTGAAGTGGTGGTGATTGAATCGGACCCCAATAATAGATTTTTGCATTCCGTGCGCTCCTGGGGAATCCCCGTTATCATCGAGGATGCGCGTCTAGTGGCTACCCTAGAAACCGCTAATATTAACAACGCCGAATCTTTGATCGTGGTTACTTACGAGGATATGATTAATGTGGAGATTGCCCTCACTGCTAAAGCGATCGCTCCTAAAATTAATCTAGTTTTACGCTGCTCTCAGGAACAATTCGGGCGATCGATTCAAGAGGTTTTTGATTTTGATACGGTATTATGTCCCCGGGATCTAGCTACCTATTCCTTCGCTGCGGCCGCTTTGGGCGGTAGAATTCTCGGTAATGGCATGACCGATGATCTCCTCTGGGTTGCTTTGGCTACATTAATCACACCTAATCATCCTTTTATGGGGCAAATTGTCAAGGAAGCGGCGATGAATGCCGATTTTGTGCCACTTTACCTAGAAAAACAGGGTCAAACTATCCACGGTTGGCAATTACTGGAAATCACTCTCGATCAAGGTGATATTCTTTATCTAACTATGCCGGCTATGCGTTTACAACAGGTTTGGCAAAATACTTCCCTAACTATTCCCCAATCTTTCCCCGATTTAAAATGATTTCTGGTCTTAATTATCTGAGCAAAGCTAGTTATCGCTGTATCTTGAGTTTAGGCAGTGCCGGCAGTATTTTAAGTCTCGCTAGTGCCAGCAGCATTTTAAGTCTGGTTAGTATCGGCAGTATGCTCAGTATTGGCAGTGTCGGCAGTATTCTCAGTATTGGCAGTGTTGGCAGTATTCTAAGTGTCGGCAGTGTCGGCAGTATATTTGGCATTTTTCAATATCATTCTCTGCCTAACTATCCAGAGTAGTTCTAATGAACTACTACTCGCCGCTTCTTTGTCGATGGCGGTTTTTTGAGTTTAAACTGTGGGGCGATCGCTTTTTATGTAAACAAAATAGAAAGGTTATTAATCGGATTAAGGGATTTATGAGGCTGCGGCAAAACTAACACGACGATAAATTTCTAGCAAGGGAAGTTCAACGTTTAAACTCTCCAGAGGGATTATTTGACTAAGTTGATCGTAGGTTTGCAATTGCCAGCGATCGCTCTGTGCGAGTCTAAAATATTGCTCAATGTAGGGTTCAGTTTGGCTAACGAGCAGGTATTCACAAAAACTTGGCAGGGAACGATATTTTCTAAATTTATCACCTCGATCCTCTGCTTCCGTGGCGGGGGAAAGCACCTCTACAATAAATAAAGGATTAAGAATTTCATCTTTGCGATCGCCGTTAAATTCCGGTTCATGGTTAACAACCATGAGATCGGTATAGGTTCCACAATGATATTCAGGAATCCACAACCGCAGATCGCTGTTATACAGACGAAAATCCCTATCTCTCAATAAAAATCCCAAAAAAACCGAGATATTGATCGCAATTGCGCTGTGGGTTGCGGTTCCTCCAGGCATAAGAATCATTTCTCCATGGCAATATTCATAACGTTCCTGAGAAGTTTCAGCGATCGCCCGATATGCTTCCAAAGTGACAGGGGTTTTGGTGACTGTCGCAATAGTTGGTTTTTCTTGAGCGATAATCATCTTTGTCTTTCTCCGATATTCTAAGTGGCTGGTTATAATTAAATTAATAATGGATTTTAGGTTCGATCCCCCCTGCCCCCCTTGATAAGGGGGGTGCCGATAGGCGGGGGGATCCCCCTTAATAAGGGGGGCATCTGATAATTTTTAACGCCTACCCACTTATTAATTAATTTTATGGTTATTTTTTAGGGATTGTGGGGAAGCGATCGCTTTTTATCAAAATAGAATAGAAAGAGCGATCGCAGTTTTTCTGAGGTGAGAGAGAAAAATTTTTTAAGAGCGAACTATCGTTAATTTGATTGTATGTATTATAATTGAGTCGTTAAATTTAACCAAAATACTATACTGTCCTCATCGAGGTTATTGTTTATGAAATCAGAGTATGATCTCGCTAATATGAAAAGTCGTCCTAATCCTTTTGCTCAACAACTCAAGCGGCAGGTCACTTTACCTTTAAGGATTGATGTCATTGATTTCTTTGAAAAAAAAGCAAAAGAAAAAGGAATTTCTTATCAGGAACTAATTGATTTATATCTTCAGGATTGTGTGACAAACGACCGAGAAATTTCTTTTTAGCGATCGCTTTTTATCAAAATAGAATAGAAAGAGCGATCGCATTGTGAGCATCAGTTAATAAAACAATAAAGTTCGGGGTCAGGTATTCAGGTTTGCTAATTGTTCCTGAATATTAGCTTGAGTAGAGAGTTTTTCAGATTTTTCCCATAGAGCGTTAAAGATACTTTTATCTGTCTCGACAACTCTTGTTTGATAGGAAATATAACCTGATTCTGTTTGACCATTCATAGTTCTTCTCGCTGTAAAAGAATTTCTGGGAACAGATAAGTTTTCACTAATCAATAGGTTAGTATCATCCCAACGATAGCCTTCAATATCTTTGGCTTTTTCCTGACAAATCCAAGCAACTTCTATGCGAGAGTTAAGTTGTTCCTGAATCACCTGTAAATGCTTTGGAGTCGGAACTTCAGGAAGAATAAAAACTCGTTGAATAGAAATCCCTCTTTTGATTAGTTCTTGGTTAACTTCCCAGAATTTTTGACCAAGGGGATTATCCCACCAGATGCAATCTGTCATGGAGTGAATAGCCAAGATTCGAGATTGACTTTTAGGATCAATGTGTTTGAGTAGTTGAGCAACCTTTTCTAAACGGGATTCGCCGCTAATTTCAATGTTAATTTCAGGCATAATTGTGTTAGTCAAAATTGTGCCATCAAGGAGGGTTAGATTATTTTCATCTAATTTAACATCGGTCAAGTTAGCTCCCGTTAAATTAGCTTTGCTCAAATTGGCATGACTTAAATCGGCTCCTGTTAAATCAGCATTAGTTAAATTAACCCCCGAAAGATTAGCCTTACTGAAGTTACATCCCATCAATTTTGCATCGGAAAGATTGGCCTCACCATCCATTAAATTGACTTGGCTGAAATTCAGTCCATGAAAATCTCGTCGGCCAATTTTGTACAAATATGTCAATTCTTTTGTGCTATGAATATCGGGGTGATATTCATCGGGTGCATAAACGGCAATCATCGCTTTGACGTAGGCGAAAAAATAAGCCTTGAGAATATTTTCATGGGTGTGGATGGTAATAACTTCTTTACCATCATACTCGACCGCCACCTTGACAGTTACGTCTCCTTGTTGACCTTTTTTTAAGTTGGCCAAATAGACAGATTTAAGGTCATGTTTAATTTCAACTAAATGAGCTATAGCCTCATTAAAAGCAGTAAAAAGTGCATCTACTGAACCTTTTTTAAAGGCTGATTCAGTGTAACGCTCTTGGGTTTTTGTATTACATAGGATAACTGTCGCAGCAGTTAAATTGTTATTAGCACAAAGAATTTCAAAGTTCTCAATTTTCCAGCCTTGAAAAAGCAAAAGATTATCTTCAAAGAATAAGTTGTGTTGAGGCTCGTTTTCTAAAAGCTGATTGAGTTTTACTTTTTCATTTTCCATTGCCGCTTTACCGAGATTTTTGAGAGTTCTTTCGATAGATGCTGGCGAGGTATCTTCCCCTAAAAACTGTAAGAATAGGGAAGGAGAACCCACAAAAGGATACCCACTGGCAATGAATTCTCGATCTCTGATGGTGATAATACTTTCTAGGCTATACTTTCTGGCAATCTCAACTTGAATTGCCGTTTTTAAGTTAACGTTAGGATATTTTTCTAGGTCAATGTCTTTCAAGTTAACTTGACCGACGTTAATCTTACTCAGAAGTTCAATGATCAAACGATTGGCATATTCTTGAGATTTCAGATTTTTGATATTATGCCAAATTTTGATTAATCCCATTTCCCCAATGTAAGGATTAATTTTTCCCTCTAAAACAAGTCCCATAACCCTAGTAGCTTCCCTGTTAAGAGTCGTCTGATTTCGTAATAAAAACTCTTCAATCAGATCAGCATCAATTAAGACTTTTGGAGCTTGATAAGTATTTTCTTGGGATTGAAATATTGCTAGATTTTTGAGAAAAAAGTCAATATCTACATCAGAGTGAGCAGCAATTTTGTCCGAAATTTTATGCAAACTAAGCTTAATTTCGTATTTAAAAAAATCGTCAGAACCTACATCATTGCCCAAATCTAAAAGCGTTTTTATTACTTGAAGCTCAGAGATTTGAGTTGCTTGAGATTCAGGATAGTATTGTCCTATTTTTCTGATAATCCCCGCCCGGCGATCTCTATCCTTTTCATTTTTTAGTTGAGCTAACAATACCAATACATCACTTGTGTCAAGATGGGGACTGGCCAATTTTGTTACGTCCAATAAGTTTTCAGTTTTCATTTGAAATTAATCTCCTCAAAAATGGGCTAGTTTTCAGTGTTCTGATTCTGTACTAATTTTGTCTGAGGCAGATCGTTCTAATTCCGAATTCTCTACGTATCTGCTTGTCAAAATATCGTTAATGACGCAATAACCTTTCTTGAAAAGAATCCTTCTTAGGGAAGTAATTCCCACCCGCTCATCTAACTCAAGGTAATCCTTAAGATGGGATCCTAGATTTTTGTTGAAATCCGCGTTTAGATTTTTTTGGCTATGATTGAACATTTCAGCCAAATCATCGGCGGAATAAAGCCCTGTAGCCGCCCGATAAAATATCTCCTTATATTTATCAGATAAGGGTTCGATTTCTTTCAATAAAGCTTCTAGCTTGGGTATATCCAAACCACAGTTTCTTGCCTGCTTTTGGGCATCGCATAGTGATGGGGGAGTTGTTCGTTCCATAGTACTCTCCTTGGGTTAGATGCGACCCTCGTTGGGTTGGAGGGACTTTCGATCGATCTTAAGGTAGTCAACATAGCTGTATTTGTAGTCACCGATACTTTTTCAAAGTGTATTGCAATAATAACCGTAAAGTTATATTGCTTCTGCGATAGTCCCATAAAACCAAAAGAGAAATCAACCAATAATTATTGCCCAAATCCTCCCTTATATCGCCAATTCTCGACAGGGAATTCTATCCTCCAGAATCATCGTAGCCATTTCATAGGTAAAAATCTCTAAGTGTCCCCATTCAGGAGCTTTAAAAAAAATTTTTTCGCCCACCTCAACGACTCGCTCCCGCCTTTGTCCTATCAAGTCAAAGTTATTTTTGAGAATAGCTGTTTTTTCTGTGCTGTTTACATATACACAGTTGATAATTGCTTGATTAACAGTTGCATTCGACATACCATTCCGCTCCATTTCTGCAATACGGGATGAACCTTATGTATGTAAGATAATCCAAAATTCTGGAATTGAAAACCAATAATTATTGCAAAGTTAAACCAACAATTATTGCAAAGTTAAACCAACAATTATTGAATCTTTAAACTAATAATTATTGCAAGGTCAAGCCAATAATTGTTACAAATTTAAAGCCTAAAAAAGTATCAAAGTTACAACTTTTATTGGGTGACATAGAATAACGTTGCTTGATATAAAAGAGGTGTATAATTTCACAAATGTTATGAAAACTAACGACAAATTTAATCTCAAAAAGAATCTGGGGTTACTCTTGATTCTAGCCGGACTCTCTGTACCGCTATATGCAGGATGGCTGCCAGAAGCAATTAATCCGATAACGATTGCCCATCTGTACGTTAATGTAGGGTTAAAGTTAATGCACAGCGAAAAAAAAGTAGACTAAATAATGGTTAACATAGACAAGGGGCTTAAGTCCCTTGTTATCAATAGGTGACAGTTTAAATCTCAAATAGAATTGCTATATGTATGGTAGGCAATGCCCACCATCTGTTATTATGAGGGGTAGATAGGGTCTTCCTAAAAACTAATCAAGGATTCAAAATACGTTCGCGGTGGTAGGGTTGCTTAAAAATGTTAGAATCTATACAAAAAACACAATCTCCTTTAGCTTTAGCCCCTGCGTTGGAGGCTGCCATTAAACGAGGCGAAGAAGCGAAGAAGCGGTTCCTATCCAAGCAAGGCGGAACCTTAACCAGCGCTGAGATTTGTAGTGTTTTAGCCTGTAGTTCTTTGGAATTAGAAACTATGAGGCTCAATCATCAGATCTTAGGTTTATCTGTCAACGAAGAATTAGTTTATCCTGCTTGGCAATTTATTGATGGCAAAGTTTTGTCAGGTTTAGACCAAGTGTTAGCCGTCCTAAAAGAAGATGGTGCTTGGACACAAATGCTCTTTCTGCTTACGGGTGATATTCGTTTAGAGGGAGCAACCCCGCTAGAAAAACTCCAAAAGGGAGAAATCGAGCCAGTGGTTTTGGCCGCTAAGTGTTACGGGAGTCATAGCGCGGCGTAATGGGTTTGCCTCCTTTTCCCCTCCCACCAGACGATTTTAGTCAGCGTCAATTGCCCGTCATTGAAACCCCAGGCCCCTGGCTAAGATTAAATAAAACCGGACACCTTTCTAGTCTTCATTTTGACCGCAGTGGTAGCGGTCGTTTCGATGGGCCAAATCAGGGCTATGGGCTTCTCTATGTGGGTGATGAGTACAGTACCTTTATTGAATGTTTTGGACGAACATTTGACGGAGCCGTAACCGTTACAGCCCTAAGAAATAGAAATCTTTTTAGAATTAGAAGCGATCGCACTTTAGTGTTGGCCGACTTAACGGGGCCGGCCCTTGTTCGCATAGGAATAGATGCCCGCATTTCTTCTGGTGATTATGAATATTGTCGGACTTGGGGGCAGGCAATTTGGGAACATCCCCAAGGAGTAGATGGGATTAGATACCGTTCTCGTCATGATGATAGTGTCTATTCCGTTGGGCTTTTTGATCGGGTTAGAAACCATTTGCAAGAAGACAACTTAGGTAATTTATACGATGATAATTCATCCTGTTTAGGTGAAATTTTGGAGCATTATGATTATGCTCTTATTCAAGAATAAGTATCTTTTTGCAATAGGTGCATCTCATTTTTGTCAATCTACCAATTGGGATTTTTACGGGGAAACTCTCTTTTAAAATCGGGCATTACTTCCGATTTTATCACTCAATCCAAGCCTTTGGGGGGTTCTACCCCCCAAACCCCCCGTTGGGGTCGTGGCGCCGCCCCCACACCCCCCGCGCATTAGCTTTTCGGTGGGATGCTTACAGGCAGCTGCTGATACATTTGTCATCATTTAAGAGTCACTAATAATTGCTGATTGTCGGTATTTCTGCTAATGTCAGATGCACCCACAGTATGTGTTAAGTGAGCAGTATTAAATAGCACTTGCCTACTGTCTTTTCACTGTTTACTGATTACTGATTACTGATCACTTCTCACTTTCAATCTGCTTGTCAGCCGGTCAGCTGCCCTTGGCTTTCTTAATTAACAACAGACTGCCCCCAAGTATGGCGAAAGCAGTAACCATATTGGGTTCAGAAACTTTGGTGGCAAAGGAAGCATTGTCAATACTAAAACTATCGACATCTGTTGTATTATTGGCAAAGATAACAGAACTAAATTCTGCTGTCCCGATAATACCGAGAAACCCATTCTCTCCACCAATTGTAGGATTGATAGAAATAGTTTGGTCTCCTGTGCCATCGAAATTGCCAGTAAGAGTTAACTCATCAATGCGGGAAAAGTCAGCACCAAAAGCCAACACGGTAGCAGGAAACTGCCAGGTTATGGTATCAGAAGCACCCGCAAGTGTACCGGAAGCATTATCGTAAACACCAGGATTGACGATGCTGACACTGTTGTTATTAAACGAATTAGGCAGTGTGGGAGGAGCGGAATTAGTGGAAACAATCCCTGAATCTAGGGTAATTGACTGTGCCGAAGAAATAGTATTGCTAAAGGTATCAATGGTAATCTTGTACGAGGGGTTAGTGGCGAGTGCCGCTTCCCAGGCAGTCCGATTTGTATAAATGGTATAAGCACTAACAGAAGACACGCTACTTAACAGTAGAGTTACTGTCCCTGTGGCGAAAGCTAAAGAATTAAGGGCATTGAGCTTCACTAGGTTATTTCCTCTCATTAAAGGTGAATAAAAACCAGAGTATCAGAGCAGGTACGAAAAATCCTCTCATCTTTGTAAGGAATAATTACAACCCACCTTCCGCACTTCTTAACATTCAATTGATAATTTTTACTAATACATTGCTTACAACCCTTTGCCAGTAAAGATTGTAGCTACAAGGATCGATTTTCATCAAGGTGAAGAATTGTAATTTGTTTTCTCAGAAAAAATCAATTATTGAAAATGTTCTCAATAGTAGTTTCTACAATGAAGCTTTTTCGTCAAAACATCTTGGGGAATGTAAAAATATATAAAGGTATATGAAGATGTGCGGAATGTCGGATTTAATTCCACCCACCCACTTAACTAGGGTCTGCTGAAAAAGTTTTTCCTAGGGGCAGGGTGTAGGGTGTAGGGTGTGGGGTGTGGGGTTTTACCGATTTTGAGGGGGTCAATTACCTAATTTTCAGGGAAAAAGTACCTGAATTTTACCCCGATCACTGCCATATCTGGTACTTTTGGATTTCAAAAAAGGCTAAAAGTCTTATCCAGCAAGGTTTTTAGATTTATTCAGCAGACCCTAACTAGAAGCTAATAATTGATTCTCAATCTGTCTAACTACCGTGAGTGCCGAATAGCTGACTCCGGCAGTGCCTTCCCCCGGATGGGTGGAATCTCCCACTAACCAAAGATGGGGGATCGGAGTGCGCGTCGCTACTCCAAAAGGGCCAAAAGTGGACAATCTTTGACCAATACCGCCGACAATGCCCTGATTTCGCCCCGTAAACCGCTCAAAAGTACGAGGTGTAGCTGATTCGATGTGAACGATGTGATCAGGACTAAGATGGAAATAATTACCGAGACGATCGATCGCCTCTTGGGTGTATGCTGCTTTTAATTGCTGATAATTATCTTCTCCTTTTCGCCACCAAAGACTGGTATCGGTGAAGGAAGAAGCAATAATCGTCGCTTTTCCCGCTGGGGCGCGGCCATCCCCTTCTTTACTCACGGAAACAAACAAAGAGTTATTTTCGCCGATTATGCCATCGTAATCGTAGAGGAATTGCAAATGGGGGGGACAATCGGGGGGAATAGCAGCGCGATCGACTCCTAAGTAAACCACAAAAGCGCCAGATGCGGGGGGAAGTTTTTCAATTCTCCGGTGATAAAGACTGGGAATGGCTTCGCGATCGATTAATTGTGGTAAATTTTGGATCGGGATATTAGCCACAATCTCATCGGCCATTTCTGGATATATTTGGCCATTTTTTTGATTTATGACGATAATTCCGGTGGCTTTTCCCTTTTCTGTCAGTATTTTTTCCACTGTGTGACGCATTTGCAATTTACCGCCGTATTTTTCCAAAGCTGCTACTAGGCGATCGCTTAATACCTGCATACTACCCTGAAGGTGGGATAAACCTTGGGGAGACTGAGAAACTGCTAAAGCGGTGGCGGCATAAAGTAAAGCGGTTTCATCGGCAGTAACTTGGGAATAAAGCTTTAACTGGAGATCAAGGAAGGTTTTTAGGCGTTTATCCCTCTCTAAGCCGTATAATCGCAGAGCATCGCCCACAGTCATCAAAGTAAAGGGAAAGGTAATGGCAGTATCTACACGCAAAGCGGCGATTAATTGCCCTAAATCCCACCAGTTGCGCGGGGGTAAAACTGGATCGCGACTTTGAAAACGCCAACTTGCTTGAAAGAGTTTTTGTAATAATTGCCAAAAAGGTTCGCTGCCCGGAAATTGTTTTTGTCTTTCCTCTTGCCACTTTTGCGGATCGCGCCAGACGTTAATCGCAGTGGTTTCCCCCGGCAGAAAAACGGCACAAGCGGGATCGCAGGGGACAGAATCGGGTAAATCTATCCCTAATTCGGCAAAAATGCGCTGATGAATGCCCCCTACTTCTAATCCTGCCACTTGAGTTGCCCCCACATCAAAAGTAAAACCCCGACGGGAAAAAGTCGAGGCACAACCTCCGGGGACAAGCGCCTGATCATATACTGTGACTTGATAACCTCGACGCGCCAATAATGCCGCCGCCGTTAGTCCGCCAATCCCTGCACCAATAACGGTAATTCGCGTCATTTTCTTAATAATTAGGGTTTGCTGAAAAAGTTTGTTGGTGGGGTTAGGAGTCAGGAGTCAGGAGGCAGGAGATAGGAGTCAGGAGTCAGGAGTCAGGAGTCAGGAGTCAGGAGTTAGGAGTCAGGATTCAGGAGATTATTTTTATTTATTCTTCCCACACCCTACACCCCACACCCCACACCCTACACCCTACACCCCACACCCTACACCCTACACCCTACACCCCACACCCATCTGCCAGGGACTCTTAACAGTTTACCCGCGCCCCTAGGGTATCTAAAGCTAAAATTTTCACCTCAGAGTTAATCCCCACTTGCTGCCAAGCATTTTTCATCTCTGTTGCTGTTTTTTGGGCATTGTCGGGGTTAGTTAAAGCCAATAGGGTGGGACCCGCGCCACTAATTACCATCCCGTAAGCACCCGCGTTAATGGCGGCTTTTTTCACCTTTTCGTAACCCGGGATCAAAGATTGGCGATAGGGTTGATGCAGTTTATCCTCTAGGGCAATTCTCAGCCAATCGCCGTTACCCGTCTCCAATCCCCGCAATAATAAACCCAAGCGGGAAATATTGAAAATTGCCTCCTGACGGCTAATTTTTTCCGGTAAAACCGCCCTAGCTTTTTCCGTAGCCAGTTCAAAATCGGGAATCGCTAGGACGGGAATGAGATTTTTTTGCCAAAATACTTGACAAATAGCCCAATTTGTGCTATCTCCTGCCGATAGCTGACAGTTGCCCCGCAAAGCCGGCACCACATTATCCGGATGGCCCTCCAATGCGATCGCTAATGCGGCGATTTCCCCCATAGATAAAGGATTTCCGGCGCATTGATTAGCAGCCACTAACCCACCGACAATAGCAGTGGCAGAACTACCTAAACCTCTAGCCAGAGGAACCCCTAAACCGATCTCGATGGCGATAGGGGGCGGATTCTGTCCTATTTTTTGATAAACTTGCAAAAAAGAAGTGTAGATTAAATTATCAGCACCTTGGCTAACTTTAGCTGATTCAGTTCCCTTGACAATAATTCTGACAGGGTTAGCTGTTGTTGCTGGCAGCAGGGTAAAAGTAAACTGATTATATAAGGTTAAGGCCGCTCCGAGACAATCGAAGCCGGGCCCAATATTAGCAGTGGTAGCGGGAACTGTAACCGTAAAAGTTGTCATCGTTAAGCTTTTGCCTGAACATAGCGGCGATTTACCTCCTCCCAGTTAACCACATTCCACCACTGTTTTAAATACTCAGCCCGTTGATTACGATATTTTAAGTAATAGGCGTGTTCCCAGACATCATTGCCCATAATTGGCTGTAATCCCTTCCTTAGGGGGCTATCTTGGTTAGCAGTGCTGATAATTTCTAGTTGTCCTGACTTATTTAAAACCAACCATGTCCAACCACTACCAAAAAGTTTAGGGTGGTGATTCGGTAGTAGTGATGGCGGCTTAATCCTTTGCTTTGCTTTGCTGTGCTGTGCATTGTAGTCATGGATAAAATACCAAAGGGTTCCCCAACGTGATTCTCCATTTTTTTAGAGAAAGATAGACTCTCTCTCACCAGCCGAGAAATCCTTTGTCGAAAGGTATTATTTAATCTTTCAATATGATTAGTTTGACCAGTTTCTTTTCCGACCGGTCGATGACGTTTACTGGGAATTACTGTCTTATATGACTCCCAAAAGTCTGTGTAAGCAACCGCGCATTGTCGGTAAACACCGGGTAAACTGGCCCCAAAGTTTTTTGGCTGATTGACGACTCCTATCTCCGCGCATAGCAACCAATAATTTCCCTTGTCTTTCTATCAATTAACCGCCAAATATAAACCTTTATCGTCTTAGAAAAAACCCAAGACCACATCTCATCACATTCTCTAACCAATTTACCTTTTGGTTTGTCCGAAACCTTTATTTGACGGGGGACAGCCGCCAGTTTATTGTTGACATAGTTTTGTAACCATGACCAACTTACTCCTGTTACTCTAGCAATTCCTCGTCAGGAAATTCGTTCGAGTAAGAGTTGATCAATTAATTGTTTGGTTTGGTCAGAGACGGTTTTATTAGTGGGATTGATCACAAACTGACGACCACATTCTTTACCTTGACGTTTGGGTTTTCCCTTAGGAATAGAACCATTCTTGATCCTATGGTGAGAACCACAACGCTTGACAGGGGAATAGAGGTGAAGGGGGTACTTTGTTCGGTGCTAGACTGATATTTGAGTAAGCCAGACAGGAGCCAGAAAAAGATATTTATCAGAAAAGTCATGATCAAGCTAGAGGTTTAAAGACTGATCGGGTTCCAATTATTTTTATTCATAAATATTTTACACAATTCATACCAGGTAAGCAAGAGGGCTACGCCACTACTACCAAATCATTACCAATTCTCTTTGATAGCTTCTAGTTTAATTTTTTGAGTTTCCGTTAAATCTTCTTCATTTTTTAACAGACTATATTTACTTCGCTTTAAAACTTCTAGTTTTGCTTCTTTTTCCGCTTTCTGTTTTTTATTTTTCTGCGCTTCTACGGCTCTTTTTTCTGCTCTTCTCTGTTCGTCTAACTCTTGATTAATTTGTTTCATTACATGGAATATATCGGCGACTACCTCGGCCGATGGCATCAATTCTTTCACCAGATTTTTATAGGACAACCAAAGATCTATACTGACTTCTTCAATTTGCTCTAACACCTCTTTTCCGCAGCCTGTAAGCGTTTTCCTCAATTCCTCTTGTGTTCGCTTCTCTAGAATAGCTATTAGTTTTCCCGTATCTAAATTTACTAAAACCGCACAGTAATTTTTTTGCCCTTTGACTAGAGCGATTTCATCAATTCCTAGTCTTTTTAATTCCGATAGGTCTGGCTCTGTAATTTCTTCGGCGATGTCCTCTATCATTCTTTGAATCTCTTCTTCCGTTACGTCATTTCTTCGGCTAACATTTAAAATATCTCCTGCTTTTAATTGTTCGAGTATATTCTCGGCTAGTCTTTTCGTATAGGTTCGTTTCTTGGCGACAAAATCTAACTCTTCACTAAAGGGTTTTCGACAATTATCGCACTTAAATTGACGACGATTAACCTGTAGGTACACTGGTTGTCCTGAGATTGGTAAATCTTTGA
>NZ_JAPZQM010000413.1:0-1653 GCF_027530565.1 Microcystis sp. LE19-10.1B
TGGGAGTGATCAGGGGGAAAATTCCTGGACTTTTTCCCTGAAAATTAGGTAATTGGCCCCCTCAAAACCGGTAAAACCCCACACCCCACACCCCACACCCCACACCCTGCCACCACCGAAAAACTTTTTCAGCAGACCCTACTTATTACTGTAGTTTGGTATGGGCTTTTTTCTCATAGGTGCGTTCAAATTTTCTGCGGGTGTAATTGGCGGCGATCGCTATTGCTAAAGCCAAAATTGCGAAAATAAGGGCAGTAATTTGATAGATAGACTGATTTGGGGATAAAATTGCCAGTAAAACTAATAATATACCCATTAAAATCGCAATTTGTTTAGTTTTTACCATGTTTTCATGGGCATCGCTACAGGTGCGACAGTGGACAGTGTGACGAGAATAGCGATCGAGGGGTAAAGGATCGGATAAATCGAGCGCCGTTGTCCGCTGGCTGGTGTAGCCTTGATAGTAGGGGAAAGAGTCCCCATAGCGATCGAACCATTGACGTAACTCAATCACCAAGGCATCGGAACTTTTTAAGGGTAAGTATAATTTTTGTAAACTATCTCTTGACTTTTCCACCATTTGCTGCTGACTTTGAATTAAAGGTAGATCATCTTCGAGGATGCGACTTTGACGCAGATGTTCCAACCAGCGCCAACGGTATTGACGGGAGTTAACGGCAAAATTTTGGTAACGTCGCATCAGTAAGCGAGAACGACCTTGACCCAGAGAAATCCCGTATAAAGCCAATCCAGCACACCAATGGGGATTAGGCAGAGCAAAACGATAATGAACGAGATTAGGGGCTATAAAATCCAGATATTTCCAGCTTTCCTGCGGATTGCGGCTATTGCGCCACTGACTGCGAATTCCCCGCGCCGAGATTTCGAGGATTTGGAAGGCTAACGGTTGAGCATTTTCCCGTTTTGCCCCGAATTCGCTGCGATCATGGCTAATATTAACATGGGCGGGATCGAGGAGATTTTCGAGTAAATAGCCCTGTTCATAGGGAAAATCGATGACATAATCGGTATGGACACAATTGGGGTCTTCTAGGTCTTTGATGATAGGAATATCGCTTTCTTTCGCTGTTTCCTCTTCTCCTAACCAAACCCAGAGGACTCCCTGACGTTCCACCACCCCATAGGATTTAACCTTGGCATTGCGGGGAATCGGGGTATTGACTGGCAGTTGGGGAATATGGGAACATTTTCCATCCGTCTCGAACTGCCAACCATGGTACAAACATTCTAAACGACCAGCGATCATCTGTCCTGTGGAGAGTTTAGCCAAGCGATGGGGACAGCGATCAAGCAAACAGCCCCATTTTCCCTGCTGATCGCGAAATATTAGCAATGGTTGCCCATAAAGAGAGAAAGAGTAGGGATTTTTTTGCCAATCCTGCACGAATAACACAGGATACCAACAATTTTGGTAGTGAAAATAGTCATCCCTAGGGAGGGGTTGAGATTGATCAGTGCTTGTCATGGGGATGAGAGAGAAAAAATATTGATCTTGACATCCTCACCGCCGTAAACGGACGGTGATTCCCAAACCTCACGATTTAGGTTTCTGCTTCTTTCCCTTGCGGGGTTCCGCACCTGCCTTAACAGATTTACTCTGTTCTGGTCTTATGGTCGCTCTACAGACTGACA
>NZ_JAPZQM010000711.1:0-2098 GCF_027530565.1 Microcystis sp. LE19-10.1B
AGTCTAATTTATGACAAGAGAGCCATCCCAATCTATTGGGAGATATTGGATAAAAAAGGAAGTAGTAATCTCGAAGAACAGCAGCGAGTATTGGGGAAAATATTGACGGTGCTATCAGGTCATAAAATCGTGGTGTTAGGAAATAGAGAATTTTGCTCGGTCAGTCTTGGAAAGTGGCTTCAGAAGCCGAGTTTATACTTTTATTTAAGACAAAAAAAAAGTACAAATGTCAAGACAAAAGAAGGAATTTATCAAGAAATGAGAGAGTTAGGTTTAAGTCCAGGAACTCAACTATTTTTGAATGATGTCAATATTACAAAAGAGCAGGGATTTGGACAGTTTAACTTAGCTGGTAAGTGGAAAAAAACCTATCGGGGTTTTCAAACAAAAGAACCTTGGTATATTCTGACAAATTTTGGGGATTTAGAGACGGCAATAATGGCCTATCAAAAAAGATTTGATATTGAGGAGATGTTCCGAGATTTTAAGTCGGGAGGCTATAGCTTAGAAGGTTCTCAATTAGCACCGAAATACCTATCAAAGCTGATAATTGTTATAGCTATCGCCTATACAAGTGCCACAATGCAAGGTAAAAAAATTAAGGATATGGGAATCCAAAAATATGTCACAAGACCTGAAAAAAGATATAAAGGTCAACGCAGACACAGCAGTTTTTATGTGGGTCAACATCTCTATCATTGGCTCCAGCTACATCAAATTTTCCCAAAAAATATAGAAGAGCTAATGCAAATTAGCCGCTATCGGTTGAAGGATTACATCAAGGGACAAAGAGCTATATCGCTTGCCCTATCTACCTTCTAGCTCGCTTGTCCCCCTCTCAGGTGGCAACGAGGTCTATACTGATAGTTTCTTCGGCAAAATAGCCCTAAAAGTCTTACCCGATAAACATTTCACGATTCCATAAGCAAAAATTATCACACAAAGTCGAGAAGAGCCATGAATACGAATAACGATAGACAACATCTCAAATTATTATCAATCTTCCACTATATTGTGGGAGGGATTCTTGCCTTTTTCTCTCTCTTTCCACTTATCCACTTTACTATCGGTTTACTCATCATTACCGAATCTATTTCAGTACATTCATCTGGGAATTTACCGCCTCAAGCAGCCGGATATATTTTCGCCGCTGTTGGTGGCCTACTTTTCATATTAGGAGAAGTTTTTGCTATTGCTACCATTGTATCGGGGCGATTCCTCAAACGCCGCCAGAGATACTGGTTTTCCTTCGTTATGGCCTGCATCCTCTGCTTATTCACTCCCTTGGGGACAATCCTCGGAGTCTTCACGATTATTGTTCTCTCCCGCCAGTCCGTCAAGGATCTATACGGGCTTCCTAATGCAGATACCGTTAATTAACATCTCCAAATGAGAGCGGCCTTCAATAAATAGGCTTAGTAGCAGCCGCCGTCAGGCTCAATAAGAAAGCCACGAACTGGATACTGAAAATAATAAATGCTATCAACTGACCCAGGGATAATTGAGCGGCGAGGACTGGGGAAGCCCCATACCAGAAAAGGAAGAGTACGATTAGGGTCAAAGGCAAGCGGAAAGAAAGAGGAAGAGGTTCTGAACCAGACTCGGCTACCAATCTGTTTCTTTTGAGAAGGTAATAGGTTCCACAGGCTAGGGCAGTTAGTCCAGTGGAAGCAAAGGCAAGTTGAGGACTGTAAATAGCCATTAATGATAGCATGGCCAAGACTTTAGGGAGTGTGACAGCGACTTTGAGAAAGAGTTTCCTAGCCAGACCGTTGCCTATGATGGCGGCGGTGAGAGCGGTTAGGCCGATCTCCGAGGCACTGGCAAAGAGAGTCGTCACTATCAAGAAAACACCCCAAAAGTTGAGAGCCTCAGGCGAGTTCTGGATGATGACCTTATCGATAATCACCTGAATGACTAAGGGGATAGACAACCAGAACAGAGTACCGAAGGCACTTAAGAGAATTACAGAGAATGATTGATCCTATAATAACGGGAAAATCCTCAGAGTGAGGAACTCGCATGAAACCAGCATCCCTGATTCAACTAACCGATAGTCTGAAAGCCCTTTATATCAAAACTGCCCAAAAGCTGAAAG
>NZ_JAPZQM010000020.1:0-18201 GCF_027530565.1 Microcystis sp. LE19-10.1B
TATGGGAGTGATCAGGGGGAAATTCAGCTACTTTTTCCCTGAAAATTAGGTAATTGACCCCCTCAAAATCGGTAAAACCCCACACCCCACACCCTACACCCTACACCCTGCCCCTAGGAAAAACTTTTTCAGCAAACCCTAAGTAGGGAGGCACAATTATTTGTGGGATGGGTTAGCGGTAGCGTAACATGAGCGGGCGTTGGGTTTCATGTTTCAACCCAACCTACGTTCATCTGATCACTGATAACTGATCAGTGATCACTGATCACTGATAACTGATAACTGATTATGAGATAATGTCTGATCTCACTTGTAATTTTTGACTTGCATGACCATCGTTACCGAAGCCTTAACCGAGTTGGAACCAGTCATAAAAACTACCTTTACCGTCGAGGAAATTCGCCAACTACTGCCCCATCGTTATCCCTTTGCCCTAGTTGATCGGATTATTGACTATGTACCAGGTAAAAAAGCTGTTGGCCTAAAAAATGTCACGATCAACGAGCCTTTTTTCCCCGGTCATATTCCCAACCGTCCCTTGATGCCGGGGGTGTTAATTGTTGAATCCATGGCCCAAGTGGGGGGAGTGATTTTGACCCAATTACCTGGGATGAAAGGGAAATTTTTTGCCTTCGCTGGCATTGATAAAACCCGTTTTCGTCGTCCTGTGGTGCCAGGGGATCAATTGATCATGACGGTGGAATTATTATCCTTCAAGATGAATAAAATTGCTAAAATGCAAGGGGAAGCAAGAGTCGATGGGCAATTGGCCGCTCAGGGCGAAATGATGTTTTCCATCTTTGATTGACCTATGAATTTTGATCGAGATCGTCTCCGACAAGAACTAAATTTATTTGCTATTCTAGGGGCTTTTATCACCAATATTTTCGCTAATATTTTCCCTCTCAACGGCGAAAATATCGGGGCTATCTCGAATACAGTTTTTCAAGATGTCTTAATTATTCCCGCTAATTATGCTTTTGCTATCTGGGGATTAATTTATCTGGGTTTAATTAGTCTGGGAATTTACCAAGCTTTGGCTTTCAATAAAACTGAACCGCGTTTGCGTCGGTTAGGCTACGAATTAGCCATCGCTAGTGCTTGTCAGATTCTCTGGGTAATTCTCTTTCAATTGCGTTTTTTTACCCTGTCTTTATTGACAATGCTAGGCATTTTAATTCCTCTCATCCGGCTTTATCTTCGCTTAGAAATTAATCGCTTGATTGTCAATCGTAAACAGGGTTTATTAGTTAATGCTCCTATTAGTATTTATTTCGCTTGGATTACCGTAGCCACGATTGTCAACGTCGCTTCGGTGTTAGATTGGATCAACTGGCAGCGATGGGGTCTAACAGACCAGATCTGGACGGTAATAATCCTAGTTATCGGGGCGATAATCGCGATTTTAGTCGGTTTAAAAAGAAAAGATCGGGCTTTTATCGGGGTGTTTATCTGGGCTTTTTTGGCGATCGCTGTTAAACAGATTTCTCTGCCTCTAATTGCGATAACAGCGATTATATTAGCGATTACCCTAACTTTTTTGGTTTTTCGTGGCAATTTTCGTCCTCTGAGTCGTTAAGATGCGGGATCACAGCGAATTTCGACGATAAAGCCATCGGGATCGTAGAAGTAAACCCCTCTCCCAGTCGGCCGGGTCACGGGTCCACTAGCAATAGTAATTCCCTGACTTTGTAGCACTTCTAGGGCAAAATCGAAGCATTCGGGGACAATATCGAAGGCTAAATGGTTGGCACGGGTAAAAGCGATTTCGGGATTGTCGTCGGGAGGGTTTAAATCTGGTTCCCAAAATAGGTCAATTACTGTACCATCGGGGGTGATAAAATTGGCCACTTTTCCCTGGGCAACTAATTCTTTTAAGGTACTGGGAATTTTTTCGCCCACTAATTCCTCTAATCCTAATATTTCCCCATAAAAATGACGGGAAACCTCCATATCTTTGACGTTGAAAGCGATATGATGGACTTTTCGCAGTTGACCGATTTTGAGTTTTTTCGCGGTTACGGAAGGACTAATAGTCATTTTAGTTAGGGTTTGCTGAAAAAGTTTGTTGGTGGGGTGTGGGGTGTGGGGAGAACAAATAAAAATAATCTCCTGACGACGGACAACTTAAGAGTTAATTTTTTGCAATAATTGTCGAATGGATTCTGCATCTTGAGCGTTGGGTAGGAGAGCGAGATAGAAGCCTAAATCCTGTTGCGCTTGGCTGAGTTGTCCTATTTGATAGTAAACTAAACCTCGATCGCGCAGCTCTAGGGGATGATTAGGAATGAGCAAAAGTAGCAGATCTATTGTCCGAATTGTCTGAGACCATTGTTGACGATTCAGGTAAATATATTTTAAATTAGTCAACAAACGTAATAAAATTTGCTGATTGGTAGCAATATTGAGAAAATGTTCTTCTAATTTAACTGGCTGTTGATAAACTTGACTTAATCTTTCTTGACAGTCCTGTTTAAATAGGATTTCACCACCGTGAAAGGGATCGACAAAAATTTCCACTTCCTCGAAATCGGGACGGATAATAAAATGCCCAGGCATACCAATTCCTACCATGGGAAAATCGATCTGTTTGGCAATCTCTAAATAGATGATCGAGAGAGTGAGCGGAATACCTGTGCGGCGATCGATTACGTCATTTAAGTAGCTATTGCGGGGGTCATAGTATTCTTGGGTATTACCAGTAAATTGTAAATCTTCAAACAAATATTGATTGATAACCTTGACTATTTTTAAGGGATATAATCTATCTGGTAAACGTTTTTTTACCTCGTCAGCCATTAAATTTATTCTATTTAAATAGTGATCAATCTTGAGACGGGGATATTCAAAATTGGCTATTTGTAGGGCTGCCCGAGCTAGATTTATCTCAGGGTCAGGATGTTGAATTGTTTCGATGAAAGCTTGGTATAAGAGTTCAAGGGTCATTAGAAAAGGGTATTAATCAGATTATCAACTATTTTAACCGATCCTTCTGGTTTTATGGCCTCTCTTTTCTGAATCACCATTAAAGATTCAGTGATTTAGATGAGCTTTCCCTGGAGGAGTAACGAGAAATCTTGTCAAGGTCTAGATTAACCACCGCTTTTTCTAAAGGTATCGTGCGACAATTTTTATTTTGATTCTGCACTTGATAAACTAATTGATTTGTCCAATCTAAAGCAGTTAACCAACCACTTTGAGGATGATAAACCCCAGTTTCAATGTCTAGCCAACCGTTGCCGCGAGCTAGTTGTCCCGGTTTGACATCGGGAAAGGTAAAGGTTAAAGTATGACCTGTGATAATTAGTTTATCCTTGAAATAGGGTTGGGTCATGGCATGAAATTCGTTTCTAATCCAACAAAACTGCTCGTTTGTTTGCTGTTCAAGGGGATATTCTGGGTGTACTCCCGCGTGAACTAACCAAATATCTCCTAGGTCTAAATAAGCGGGTAGAGATTGGAACCAATTGATATGCTCGGCGGGTATATTGTTATTATAACTTAGTAGTGTCGCCGCCCCGCCACTCTCGATCCAGCCGTTAAACCATTTTTCAGAAACTTCTTTTCCTGCCAGAGCTTTTAAGAGCATATATTCATGATTTCCTAGGAGACACTGATAGTTATTTTTGATCACCAAATCCACCACTTCCAAGCTCTGCTGTCCTCGATCGATTAAATCCCCCAGAAAATAAACCTCATCCTCACTATCGGGAGCAACTCGGTTTAATAGTCGTAAAAGTGCCTGAAAACTGCCATGCACATCTCCGATAATAATACGACGCGGTTCTTGAGTCTGTTTCTCTATTTTTTTAAAAAACACACACCCCTCTCTAATTGCTGAGATTGCTACTCTTTTATCGCTAAAAAAGCAGTTTTTATAAGGTCTTAATTTTATTATAGGACAAAGCTTTCCCTCTGACAGTCACTGGTTTTGGGGAACGCCGGAACTGCGGGAGAAAGGCTGTAAGTAGGTGGGTGGAATTAAATATAAGATGAACTTAGGTTGGGTTGAAGCATGAAACCCAACTACCGCATGGGTTACGCTACCGCTAACCCATCCTACAAATAATTGTGCCTCCCTACTTAATTGTTTTGTAAAGTATTTTTGCAATCTCTGGGCAGGGAGCGGACAGGTTATGGTATTATTTTTTTATGATCAGTTTTTATACAATTGGATGTCAGCAACTATCAACTAACGCACAGATTCCCATTCTAGAAAAAAGTATCTCACAAAAATGCTCCCTTGTCAAGCATGATCAAAAAAAAAGTTTTTTTTTGAGATTATAATAAAAAAAAATTAGTTTTCTGCTTCTATGATAACCCTAATTAACGCTAGAATTCCCGCCTATCAGGATCGACAACAAGTAGAAATAAATGCTGCGGGAAAGATCGAGAGAATCACGGAGATGGGGGGAAGGAAAAAAGGGGAAAAGATTATCGATATGGAAGGGGATTGGCTATCGTTGGGAGGAGTAGATTTACAGATCAACGGAGGATTAGGATTAGCATTTCCCGACTTAGAAATAACAGATCTAGAAAAATTAGATAAGATTAGTGATTATCTTGGGAATCAAGGAATTGATGGTTATCTGCCCACCTTAGTAACCACGTCTGTGGAGAAATTTCAAAAATCCCTCTCAGTAATTGCCAAATATATCGAGAAACAGAAACAGGAAAATCGAGCGAGCGCGCAGGTTTTAGGAGTACATTTAGAGGGACCATTTTTAAACTATGAAAAAAGGGGGGCGCATCCGGGACAATATCTTTTAACCCCAAGTATAGAAACAATAGATAAAATTTTTGGGGACTACTTATCGATCGTAAAAATTATCACCCTAGCCCCCGAATTAGATAGTAGCGGTACTGTAATTAAATACCTAAGCGATCGAGGGATTACCGTCAGTTTAGGACATTCACAAGCGAGTCAAGAAATAGCCAAAAAAGCCTTTTTCCAGGGGGCAAAAATGGTTACTCATGCCTTCAATGCCATGCCTCCTTTACACCATCGTCAACCGGGGTTATTAGGGGAAGCAATTATCAATTGCGATGTCTATTGTGGGTTAATTGCCGATGGTCAACACATCCATCCAACCATGATAGAATTATTACTAAAAGCCAGTAATTATCATCGAGGAATTTTCTTAGTTAGTGATGCTTTAGCGCCGATCGGTTTAGAAGATGGTGTCTATCCTTGGGACGAGAGAGAAATTGAAGTTAAACAGGGAACAGCAAGACTTTTTGACGGTACTTTAGCGGGAACAACCTTACCCTTATTACAAGGAGTAGCCAATTTAGTTAACTGGGGAATATGTGATTTAGAAACGGCGATTCTTCTAGGCACAGAATCTCCCAGAAAAGCGATCGGATTAGCAGGTTTATCGGTGGGACAATCTGCCAACTTTTTGCGCTGGCAATCGGCATCAAATTGGGAAAGATTGGATTTCCGCCAGCATTTTGGCCTCTAACTGTTGAATGAGGGTATCGAGATCCACTTCGAGGCGATCAAAACATTCAGGAGGGGAAAGATCGGGTTGAAAATAAATCAATTTTACCTGACCATCACCGATAGCGACTATAGCCACTTCTTCCCTGGGATTATAGCGGTAAATAATCCCAAGCATCTCTTGAATTTTACAATTAACCTTGCGATTTAATTTCTCTAGAGCCTCCCTAGAACAACAGACAAAATGGGGCTGGGGTTTAAGATCGATGCCCAGGGTTTCTTGGGCATCTTCTCCCCATTCCGAGAGTAAACCCCACATTAAACCGGCTAATTCCTGTTGATTTTCTTGCACGAATTGATCTAATTGATAGCGCCATTGATTAGCGGGATCATCGGGGATTGGTTGTTCAAATCTCATCATTAGCCTCTTTTCAGTTATCAGTCTTCAGTTATCAGTTATCAGTTATCAGTCCTTAATAAGGGGTGTGCCGATCCCCCCTACCCCCCTTGATAAGGGGGGTGCCGATAGGCGGGGGGATCCCCCTTAATAAGGGGGGAAAGCTGACAATTTTTAACACCTACCTACTTAACGACGGTACTCATCACCGCAATCACCGATCAACTGCAATAAATCCCGGGATTTTTGCAAGACATGATCAATTTTTTGATAGTCTTGGGGGGATAATTGAAAATCGAAAATACGGGCATTTTCTTGGATATGTTCAGCAACACCCAAACGCACCCCGATAATTGCCCCGGCTACGGCCTTTTGTTCGAGAACGTAACGCACTGCCACATTAGGAATGGTGACGTGATAGGAATCAGCGATCGCTTTAAGAACGGTTAATAATTCTTGGAATAATTGCCAGTTTCCCCAAGCATTGATCATGTTTTTATATTTCCGTAAACTAGCGGTATTGAGACTCATGGCATTGGGTTCGGGATGACCGAGATATTTTGCCCCTAATAAGCCTCCTGCTAGAGTACCATAGGCGAGTAGATAGATGTTATGTTCTTGGCAAAATTGCGCCATTTTGACGAGGGGACGGCGATCGATTAGAGAAAACTGGACTTGATTGGAGACTATTTTAATCCCGGCGCTGAGAATAATTTTTAAATGTTCCGTGTCGAAATTAGTCAAGGCCAGGTGTTTAATTTTGCCTTCCTGTTGTAATTCTCCTAAAAAATATAAGGCATCTAGATAATTTTTATCGCGATAATCCCACCAGTGAAACTGCAATAAATCGAGACTATCCACATCCATACGACGTAGGGAAATAGCGATATTTTTTGCGACTATTTCCTTAGTCATTTTACCCGGACGGGGAACCCATTTAGTGAAAGCTTGCAGATTATTTAAGGCATCAATGCCCCTTTGGGCGACTAATTGACGACGAAATTCACCGATAAAATCTTCGGCCGGACCGTAATGATCGGCCAGATCCCAAGTGGTGAAACCGGCATCTAGATAGGAGAACATACTAGGGATCGCTTTTTGGGGTGCGATCGAACCATGGGCTCCTGAAACTTGCCACATTCCGTTCAAAATACGACAAATTTCCAGATCGGGGGTAAACTGTAAGCGACGAGATTCGGACATGAGAGCTTTTCAGTGTTGTCAAAGGCACGGCGTAGCCGTCCAGTAAACAGTAAACAGTAATCAGTGAAAAGACAGCAGAAAACTGCCATTGAATACTGCTCACTTAATATTCTATTCTCCTACTGACCACTAATCACCGATTACTGATTCAAGACAGATCGATCGTACCTGTCCAGAAAAAAGCGGCAAAGGGGAAGACTTTCGGAAAAATCTCCCCCTTTTTGGGTTTCTGCTGCTCAATTTTTGCTGGGTTAATATTCCACTTCCAATCGCGCTGCGGTGACAGCATCAAAAGCGAAAGCGAGAACTATAGGCATGGGACAAGCGAGGGTGATACAGAGAATTAAAGCTGTCAGAGTCAATCCGATCGCCACTCCTAACCAAAGTTTTTCGGCAGGGGATAGACCTTTTTGGCGCTTAATGTTTTGTAACACTTTGGTGGGAATTGGTTCTGGCATCACGGCATTGGGAGGGAATGCCCAATAATTACTGTAGCGTTCGAGAAATAGCTCTGTCCAGCCGTTTTCTTGACACCATTCTTGAATCCATGGTTCGTGAAAGTGTTTCATTGCTTCCCTGTTGACTTTTTCCGGTGATTACTATAAACATCTCCTGATGTGAATTTCATCCTAGCAAAGCTATCTTAAGGGTCGATCGGATTCAATAAAACTTAATATATGAGTAGTCGGTGAAAAGTAAAGTTAACGGTGAGGTAAGGAGTCAGGAGTCAGGAGTCAGGAGTCAGGAGACAGGAGATAGGAGATAGGAGATAGGAGATAGGAGATAGGAGACTCCGAGACAGGAGATAGGAGACAGGAGATAGGGGATAGGAGACAGGAGACTCCCAGATAGGAGACTCCGAGACAGGGATCAGCTTGGGGATTGGGTGTGAGGGAATAGGGAAATAATTGTTAAAAAATTTCGGTTCTCGATTCGGTACAGATTGCCTGTAATTTTTGGTCCCAAGTATCGAGGGGAAGGGTATCGAGATAGGCAAAGTCAAAGACAATCCCGATCGAGGGGATAGCTTGCCATTCGGGGGAATGTAAGAGACGATCAAAATAACCCCCCCCGTAGCCTAAGCGATAACCTTGGCGATCGCAAGCGACGGCGGGAATTAATAGTAAGTCCACTTCAGCCGGTAAAATGAGAGGAGCGATCGCTGTTGGTTCGTAGATGCCATAACGATTTAATTCTAGGGGATCGTCGGCAGTCCAACAGTGCCAAGTCAGGCTATCTCCGTCACAACGGGGAAAACCCCAGCGATGGTGTTGACAAAATAAGGAACTTAAATCCGGCTCTTGACGATAACTGAAGTAAGCGAGAATGGTTTTAGCGTGCTGAAAGAGGGGTAAAGATTGTAAATTTTTGCAAAGTTGCTGACTATTTTCTTGCCAAATATGCTTAGGAAGCGCTCGTCTTTGGGCAATTAGTTGTTTGCGTAATTGGGCTTTTTTGGTAGCAGAATCCATAAAATAAAGATAAATATTTCTGTAGTCACAAGATGCTAAATCTATTTAACTCGCTTTTTGGGCGTTATAACGAGAATATCAAGGCCAATGTGGAAATTTATACTTGGGCAACTTGTCCCTACTGTATTCGGGCTAAATGGTTGCTGGGTTGGAAAGGGGTAAAATACACCGAATACAAGATTGATGGGGATGAAAGCGCTCGTCAAGCCATGGCCGAACGGTCCAACGGTAAACGCAGTGTACCACAGATTTTTATTAATAATGAACATATCGGTGGTTGTGATGATTTGTATGCTTTGGATGGTCAGAAAAAATTAGATAATTTACTGGCTAAATGTGGGACTATCTAAAGTCTATTGATGAAAAAGCCTATGAGAAACATCGGCAATGGATGCAGTTAGCTTTAAATTTAGCGGCAACTGCGGGAAACCGGGGTGATGTACCTGTGGGAGCGGTTATCGTGGATAAACAGGGACATTTAATCGCTCAAGGGGCTAATTGCAAGGAAAAACACCATGATCCCACCGCTCACGCCGAAATTCTGGCGATTCGTGCCGCTAGTCAAGTGTTAGGCAATTGGCACTTAAAGGATTGTACCCTCTACGTCACCCTCGAACCCTGTCCCATGTGTGCCGGGGCAATCATTCAGGCTAGATTAGGATTATTAGTGTACGGTGCTGACGATCCCAAAACAGGAGTTATCCGCACTGTGGCTAATTTTATTGATAGTCCTTTTTCTAACCATCGTTTACCGGTAATCGCGGGAATTTTAGCCAAGGAATCCGGGGAATTATTACAAACATGGTTTGAGAAAAAAAGATGAGAAAAATTTGAGTAATTATCGGGACGGTTGATAAATTTAGCTAAATTTATCAAATTATTGCCTTAGACATGACAAAAATAACCCATGATTAAAAGCTTTCGATGTAAAGATACAGAAAAGCTATATAATAAGCAGTTTGTTAAAAAGTTTTCTGGGATTGAACGATTAGCGATCAAAAGATTGCGTATTTTAGAAAGTGCTAATACACTAGAAGCATTGGCAGGATTGCCGAGTAACCGCTTAGAACGTTTAAAAGGAGATAGAATCGGTCAATATAGTATTCGTGTCAATGACCAGTATCGTATTTGTTTCTCATGGGATGATGCAGCTACTAATGTTGAAATTGTTGATTATCATTAAGGAGAATTCACGATGAATAATTGGGAAAGTCCTATCCACCCCGGTGAAATTTTAGCTGATGAATTAGAGGAAATTAATCTTGATGTTTCTCAGCTTGCCACAAGAATTAATATCTCTGAGAATGAACTTGAGCAAATTCTCAAACGTCAAGGAAATATCACGGGAGATATTGCTTTAAAATTAGGGCGTTTTTTTAATACAGGAGCAGAAATTTGGATGAATTTACAAAAAGCCTATGAGTTAGATATAGCGAGGGAAAAGTTAGGAAATACCCTCGAAAAAATTATTCCTTATCAATCCCTGTCTTCAGGATAAATTCTCTTGGATTCTATAATTATTCATTTGGCTGCATCTCACATTTGCAGAAATAGCGACAATCAGCAATTATCAGTTATCCTTAAACTGATACAAATGTATGAATAACCGCGTGTGGGAGTTAATCATACTGTTAACAGTGGACTAGCTGATCACCACCAGTTGCATTAACTGGATCTTTTGCCAAAATGGAGTAAATATGGTAGCGGGGGGATGGTCAATGACAGCACAGGAAGTATTAGAGTTGATTCAACGGGCAAAAGACGAAAGAGCGGAGAAGTTGGATCTGTCCAACAAAAACTTAACAGAAATTCCCCCCGAAATCCCTCAACTCACCTCCCTGCAAGAACTCAACCTCAGCTTTAACCAAATCAGCGAGATTCCAGAAGCGCTCGCTCACCTCACCTCCCTGCAACGCCTCTTTCTCAACAATAACCAAATCAGCGAGATTCCAGAAGCGCTCGCTCACCTCACCTCCCTGCAACACCTCTACCTCAGCAGTAACCAAATCGGCGAGATTCCAGAAGCGCTCGCTCAACTCACCTCCCTGCAATTCCTCTACCTCAGCAATAACCAAATCAGCGAGATACCAGAAGCACTCGCTCACCTCACCTCCCTGCAATACCTCTATCTCTACAATAACCAAATCAGGGAGATTCCAGAAGCGTTCGCTCACCTCACCTCCCTGAAAAGCCTCTCTCTCAGCAATAACCAAATCAGGGAGATTCCAGAAGCGCTCGCTCGACTTACCTCCCTGTGGGTCCTCTTTTAGTTTGCTCTGGACGGGTAAAATCAATGAAACGACCTTCAATCAGTTTTTAGAGGGTTTTTGGCGATCTATCAGGATTTTTAAAGGACAAGAACCAAAAACCAACAACGATGACACCTCCCAAGAAACCCCCGAATCGGAGCAGTAAAGATTTGCTTACCACAGAAAGGTAACTTAGGCAAAAAAGTTTACAAATATTTAATATTAATCTCTCTTTTTATCAAACTGGGAAAACTCTTGGCCTTTTCCCGTTCTCAACCTCTTATACTAAATCCGGTTATTAAAAACTGATTATTTATTCTCCCTTTTGCCTCTTGCCTCTTGCATGAGTGCCTGTCCTCATATGTAGCCTATACTCAACGGATTTAGTATTATATGCTATTCACAACTAATCTAATCAGTGTGGCCAAGGGAATAATTTCTCTTTGACAAAATCCCGGTAACATTCTGTCTGTATATGATATTGAAGATGGCTTAAAAGAGAGTTGGTTACAGCGATTATCTTGGCAATATGTTAAAAGGGATCGAGCTACCGCTCAAATAATTGCCCAAAGATATCTGGCCGCTAGTCCCTGTTTAGAAACCCTGCTAAAACTCCCAGAAGATTCCCTGGGTTATCATTATGCTACTCACCTAATTAGTCTCAATTTTGATCCTAATTTTTATCGGTCTATTCAGGTCAATTCCGATACAGATTATCTGCTGCTTCGCTTACGGCAAACTCACGATATCTGGCATATAGTAACGGGTTTTGGTGTCGATGTGACGGGAGAATTGCAACTGAAAGCTTTTGAATTAAGTCAAACTCGTCGCCCTCTAGCTATTGTCCTACTTTTAGGGGGATTATTCGGAGCTTTATTTTCTTCTCCACTTTCCTTAGCCTCTCTCTGGGAAGAGATTGTCATCGCCTATAATTTGGGCAAAAATACTCGACCTTTTTTGGCGCAAAAATGGGAACTAGCTTGGGAGAAATCCCTGCTAGTTTGGCGGCAAGAATTGGCGATTGTCTCCTCTAAAAACTAAACTAAGAGACAATTATAGATAATTATCGGGCTGAAATTTTTTCAGCTTTTTTTTCGCAAAAGACTTGACAAACTCAAAAATTTTTGCTAACCTTTTACTATAATAGGAATCCGTGTCGCCCTGCGGAGTCTCTCTACCATCAGGATTTAAGGCTGAAGCGGACTGAAAATTTAATTGTCTCTCAATCTTTCTAATAGTGAGGAGCGGGATAAATTCGCCAGAGAAAGAATTAACTCGGTGCGTTCCGAGATGGGAAGTTGGGCAATCCGTTCCACCAGAGCGGATAATTCCGAATCTAGAGTTCCGAACCTTCCTTCCAGAAGACTGGCTATCATCGAGTAACGTTCTTCTAAGGTGCCTTCTTGTCTCCCTTCTTGTCTCCCTTCTTGTTTTCCCTCTTCCTTCCAATCTTTTCGCTGCTTTAGATAAGCTGGTGATAAGTTCATAATGACCTCCTGTTCCTCTGCACTTAAATTATCCCTCAACTCTAAATTCTTGCGCCAGTTGGCTAAGATTTCCAGTAAATTTTCTCGAAAAGGGTTAGGTTGGGGAAGTTCAACTAACTCTTCTACGGCTCGTTTCTGAGTTCCTCCTTTTCCTAAAACCCTCAACCATAAAGTGTCTTCATTCACCGGTAATTGATGGATGGCGACTATGGCTGTTTTGAGGAAGTCAGCTAAAAAGTAAACCCCTTTCAACCAATTACTCTCATCGCTGTCAGCCCTGAATCCTTGAATCATTCTAGCTGAAAAGGTGGGCGTGAGAATCCATAAAACTGGCAATTCTGCTGCAGTTAGAGCTTTGTTTGACCGTTTCGCCTTCCTTAAGAGGTCATTATGAACCGCATATAACTTTGATATACAACTGCGAATCTCTATTTCTGAGGGAGAGTTGCGGAAAGGTTCAAACAAGCAGGAAGTCGCCGCCATTTTTCCGAGTAACCCTAAAGGGAGTTTATTCCTTGATGGTGAACTGGCCGGTTCAAACCAGACATCAATTTCTTGAACCTCGCTTTTTACTTTCTTGCTCTTTCTAATCGTCCCTAGAGGTGCTAACAATTCCTCTAAATACTCCTTAGCAAATTGGTCGTGAATTTGGCGAGTCATTGCAATTGATAATCGAGCCGAAAAAGGACGGCAATAATCTTATTATATCGTCAATAATGAAGGGTTTAAATCGAACCTCAAGAATTAAGAGGTCTTTGACATCGCTTGAGAACAAAAAAGAAAGGTTGGGGAGAGTTTTTAAAATCCATAATTCCCAGCACGGTATTATCATCTACTTTCCGAAAAGAGTCATTAATCGGCAAATAATCATAAATCATCGTGGCGCTGACTTTGCCCCGATATTCCATCATTCGCAGTCTAGCCTGACTTGTCTCTGTTTTCAGCAAGGAGTTGGTCAGCATCAGTAAAGGTTTCAGAGAATTATTTTTGAGTATCGGCAGCTTAACAATCCAGTTCATGGCCGTGGGATTGGGTGCTACCTTAAAAATTTTTCCCTGACCATCTAAAAATAACAGGGGGTGGACATTCTCGGTATCGACAAACTCTTTACCATACCAATTAGATGCTTCTAATAAACCATCCATGGGGTGATTTGTCTGAAGTCCAGAACCTTGCCAAACACCGAGCATAAAGTCTAAACTCACGGGTTCGAGAGCGTCAAATAATTCTAACGCTCTTTCGGTCGTCGTTTGACCAGCTTTAAGAATCGACTGGCAGCTTTCTAATTCTAATGTTTCCATTGTCTCGCTCTCCTTGTGTCCTGACAATGATATTATAGCTTCTCAGCCAGAGGGTGGGGGATTGCCCCTCGGCTAAAATCACCAAACATCCCACATATCTTCACTCAATGGGTCATCGTATCACTCTAGGGTTTCCAGCCATTCACTCATTTCTTCCTTGATGGTTTCTTTAAGTTCTCGCAAATCATCTTTATCTATTAGGCCTTTTTCCAGTAAGAAAGTGTAGAACTTTTTCAGACTACCTGCGTTAGCCTTGAGGCTTGATTGACTGGCCCACAGGGCCTTTTTGATAAACCAATAACCCAAAAAGTCACCGACCATATCTACCCCGTCTTTAGCTTCTACTGCATCCTCATAGAGTAAATATTCGTTGATATAAAAATCTATATTTGAAATATGATTATTAATGGTTTTTTCCGACAAACCTGATGATTCTAGCCAACTCTCGAAATCCTTTAGTAATTCATGATTGACTTTTCTTATCCTTTGACAGTCAGCCTCATATTTTTGGGAATCATCCATCTCAAATTTCTCTCCTCTAAATCGCTGCTCGATGTTCAATAGGGTAATGAATCAAGTGTTTTTTTTCCAAGCGTCTAAAGCCGCCATTTTCTCCTCAGGGTCAAGGTCGGCCAACCGCCGGAATCGCCTTTCTCTTTTCTGCTAAATAGCTTCAACGATGTTAGACTGAATTTGCTCAATGATGGCGGCCACATCTTCTTCTGTATCTCGAGGTTGGGTTAATTCCACATCCGTTGAGGAGAGGTACATTTGGGCCCAGTCTAGGTTTTCCAGTTCACACTGGTCAATCACCGAACTGGGGATGTTTTTCAGGGTGATGCTATCCCATTCAATGCCGATGAGATTGCTCTGCCGCTCAATTATCACAATTCTTCCTTGCCAACCACCGATGTCAGTCCCCAAATCTGGGTCGAGTACACCCTGTTTGACGATGACCGAGTCGCCGACTTTGAAGGCAAACTCTGACTCGGAAAATTCGGGCGACAAGCTGGAGGCAACCGAGAGATGATACTCGCTTCCTAGCTCTTTTAACTCAAAATCCACAATCATCCGCTTGTTTTCCGAGAAATAACGGTTTTTCCTAGCGATTAGCTCGTCGATTAGCCCTTGAATATCCGCCTTGAGCCTTTTATCTCCTTTAAGAAGGTCTTTGTTAAAAACTCGGTCTATCATCTCTTGCCGCTTTGACTCGGGGGACAACGCCAGATTCCAAGCGATTATCCCTATGGTCAGCAGTGTTCGCATAGATCCCTTTGTTTCATTGGATTCGCGGTAAGGCTCGATAAAATCCTCCAGAACTTCCGACATTGTGACTTCCCCAGAAGGAGAGACGACAATTTCCTTGAAAGGCAAGGACTTTTCTCTTAATTTCTTCTCAAAGCTTTTCAAGGGTTTTTCGGATCCTTGGGACATTTTCTGCAGCCTGAGCAGTTCACTAAATGCCTTCGATTTTTTAGCCATGATTGAGCGGGAAAATATGTGTTATTAATCCTGTTGGGTTGCTGAACAACATTGGAATAGGGGAATTGTAACTGCTCTCAGGGAGCGATTGCGCTCTCATTATTAAATCTTAAAGTTCTGGCCTGAGTCGTCAGCTGTTGACTGCTATCCGATACTTTTTTGTTAACATAGATTAGCAATGCACTTTCAGAGATTCTCTTAAAATAGGGGATATCTCCTTCTCAAATCCCCCGCGGGGGAAAAATATGTCTCAAAAGCCGATTTATCTAGATTGCCACGCCACGACACCGATGGAGCCGCAGGTTCTGGCGGCGATGTTGCCCTATTTTACCGAACACTTTGGTAATGCCAGTAGTATTAATCATGTCTATGGTTGGACAGCCGAGGCTGCGGTTAAACAGGCACGAGAAACAATCGCCGCTGCTATTAATAGTAGTCCCGAAGAAATTATTTTTACCAGTGGGGCAACGGAGGCCAATAACCTGGCTATCAAAGGGGTTGCCGAAGCTTATTTCGCCAAGGGACGACACCTAGTTACGGTGGTGACAGAACATCGGGCCATTTTAGATCCCTGTCATTATCTGGAAAAATTGGGTTTTGAGGTGACAATTTTACCCGTCGGTGCTGATGGCCTAATTGACTTGGAACTACTAGAAAAATCTTTGCGTCCTGACACGATTTTGCTGTCAATTATGGCTGCTAATAACGAGATTGGGGTGATTCAACCTTTAGCGGCAATTGGGGCGATTTGTCGCCAGTATCAGGTACTTTTTCATACGGACGCGGCCCAAGCAATCGGCAAAATTCCCCTAGATGTGGAGGAAATGAATATAGATATGATGTCCTTAACTGCCCACAAAGTCCACGGACCGAAGGGAATCGGTGCGCTGTACGTCCGGCGCCGGAACCCCAGAGTTCGTCTCGCCGCTCAAATTCAAGGGGGAGGCCAGGAAAAAGGACTGCGATCGGGTACAATATTTACACCGCAAATTGTCGGTTTTGCCAAGGCAGTAGAATTGGGCATCAAAGCGATTGAAGAAGATACCGGCTACTTAAATCAGTTAAAAGCCCGTTTATGGGAGATTATCAGTCAATTAGACAGAATTTATCTCAATGGTCATCCTAGCCAAAGATTAGCCGGAAATTTGAATATTAGTATTGAAGGGGTGGACGGTGCGGCGTTATTGTTAGGATTACAGCCAATAGTGGCGCTTTCCTCCGGTTCTGCCTGTTCTTCTAGCCATACCGCCCCCTCCCACGTTTTAACTGCCTTGGGTCGCCCCGAATCTCTCGCTTATGCCTCCCTGCGCTTCGGGTTGAGTCGTTTTAATACTTTAGAAGAAATTGAACTGGTGGGGGAACAGGTGGTTTTAACGGTTAATTCCCTCCGCAAAGCCAAAAATTTTTGACGTTTCGGCTCCTATCCACAAGTTAGTTTCGGTCTAGGTTTAAAAAATTCTGGAAAAGGTTTCTATGATTGCCTTTGACTGATTGCCGTGCCAGTTAATAACACTGATGCTTGGTTTTCACTCCAGTGAATCATCCAACTCGGTTGTAATCCCAAAACAATAATAAATAAAGCCAAAGCAATTTCGGGAAATCTTTCGGGCCAGGTACTGCGAGGAATGCGCGATAATTCAGGGGTTAAACGGCCAAAGAAAACCCGATTAATCATCAGGAGAAAATACACTGCGGTTAAACCACTAGCAACCAAACATAAGAGCGTTTGTATCGGAAAAATCGGGAAACTGCCACGAAAAACTAAAAACTCGGCGATAAATCCCACCATTCCAGGGATGCCGGCGCTGGCCATAGCCGCTAAAATCATTAACATTCCCGTGATTGGTAAACCTCTTTCGGGATTTAATAAACCGCGTAGATAATCCACATCCCGACTGCCGGTTTTTTTATACACTACTCCCACCAACAAAAATAACAAAGCGGAAATTAAACCGTGACTAATCATCTGCAAAATCGCCGCGGTGATGCTTAATCTGGTGGTGGCCGCCGCCGCTAGTAAAATATAGGCCATGTGGGAAATGGAAGAATAGGCCACTACTTTTTTCATATCCTTTTGGGCAATAGCGCAACTGGCCCCGTAGAGGGCGCTGATAGCTGCTATTGTTGCTAACCAAGGGGCGAGAGTCACCCAAGCATCGAGGAATAAACCGACTCCAAAGCGCAGCAGTCCATAGGTTCCTAATTTGAGTAATATTCCCGCTAAAAGCACAGAAACGGGGGTAGATGCTTCGACGTGGGCATCCGGTAGCCAAGTATGAAAGGGAAAAATCGGGATTTTGATGGCTAATCCAATCAGAAGGGGAATAAGGAGCAGTAATTGAGTTTTAACGTCTAAATTATTCGATAAAAGGGGATTATAGGCGAAATTATCAGCACCGGTTAGCCAAACTAAGCCAAGGAAAGAGATTAGCACTAAAAAGCCGGAAATTGCCGTGTATAATAAAAATTTCATGCCCGCATAACCGCGTCTTTGACCCCCCCAAATGGCAATGAGAAAGTAAAGGGGAACGATTTCTAATTCGTAAAATAGGAAAAATAGCAGTAAATCCTGCGCTAGAAAGGCCCCCGCTACTCCGGCATTGAGTAACAAGAGCAGGGAATAGTAAAATTTCGGTCGGTTAACCTCTGTGCCACTAGCATAAAGAGCAATTATTGTCAAGATGCTGTTAAGAAAAAGTAATGAAAATGATAAGCCATCGACACCGAGGGCATAATTGAAACCGAGGAAATTAATCCAAGGCAGGTTAACCGTGAACTGCATTTGCGGGTTACTAGGGTCAAATTGCCAGCCAAGGAGGATATTAAGCAGTAAGAGAACGACAGAAAGAGTTAGAGCTAATCCTCGCACTTTTTTCGCCTCTAGAGGCGTGTAGGCAATCAGTATCGCCCCTATAATCGGTAGCCAAATAAAAGCGTTGAGCATTCTTTAATGGGCATGATAAACCTTCCCATTATTGCCTGAGCGGTCAATCTTTAGCAAGATAAGTAGATAGGTGTTAAAAGTTGTCAGACACCCCCCTTATCAAGGGGGGCAGGGGGGATCCCCCCGCCTATCGACACCCCCCTTATCAAGGGGGGCAGGGGGGATCCCCCCGCCTATCGGCACCCCCCTTATCAAGGGGGGCAGGGGGGATCGGCACCCCCCT
>NZ_JAPZQM010000451.1:0-13563 GCF_027530565.1 Microcystis sp. LE19-10.1B
AATCTGGGGATTTTGTTGTAAAAAAGCGGATATTTGTTCGATTCCGTCTTCGTTGGGAGAGAGAATAACCGTGGCGACTCCAGGGATTACCCCAGCTTGGAGACTTTGATAATCGGTAACACCAGCATCGAGGAAAACTACAGTAGCGGTTAAACGCTGATTTCTCGCACTATCCACCCGATTAGCTTGACTCAAGCCATCAGATTGAGCGAAATTGAACAAAACATCGTCAACAGCAGGAAAGCCCGGCAAAAGGGTAGAAGTCATGACATTAACCGCAAAGGATGACTTCGACTATTTTATGCAAAGAATCCCGAATTTTTCAAGGGGGATATAACAAAAATTAACATTGATTACAAGAAACCGGGTTTCTCAAAGGAACAAGAAAACGGGTTTTCTAAATAGTTTCTCGCAGAAACCCGTTTTCTAAAATCACAACTTAATCTAATTCATTTGCCGTTTGCAAAACCTCCTCATAAAGTTGACGACTGATGCGAAAATTTGCTTGGAGTATTAGAGCATCGATTATGGGTTGAACCTTAGCAATCAATCCTCTATTTTTAGCGATTAAAAGAACTCCTAGAACCCCCGTAATTGACAGCCCCAAACGCACAGCCTCCCTCCGTCCAAGACGCTCATCAATTAACAATTCATCTGCTTTTAATTCTAAGGCAAGAGCGATTGCTTCTGCTTCGCCAAGATCTAAATTATATTCATTCCTCAAACAAGCCACAAGTTCCAAATTAGCGGCTTGTTTAACCTGTATCCAGTTCAGAGAAATTATCGCTTTAATGCGGATATCTTCCTCAGTTAAATTGGCTAATTCATTGGCAACTGCTTGGGGAATAACAACATTAGTATAAATATCTTTTAAGATTGACAGATAGCCAACAAGAGCAAGACTGCTGAGAGGAGAAGTATCGCTAATAATAATCATAGCCAACCTTTCTCTTTTAAATGCTTAATATCTTCCTGAAACTCAGCAACATCATAGTGAATACAAATTCCTCGTTCAGAAAGCATCCGTTGAAACTTGATTTGATTAATACCTAATAACTCACTTGCTTTTCCTAAGCTAATCTTATCTTGTTGGAATAACATAACAACAATTTCCTTCAACAGTTCATCCTCTGATAAACCACTTGCTTTAATCACTTCTTGGGAAATAACTAGAGTCATATTTTCTCCGTATTTTGATAAGAATTATACAAATGCTATCCTATGTTTTGCGGTCTGTCAATTCCCTTTGGCAGACCTCACTTCTAACTGTTAACTGTTAACTGAAATTCCCTCTCCGAAGCAATCTTACCCCTTGTCATGGCGAAGATGCGTTCGCTAACGTCAAACCTAGGCAGTTAAAGTATTTAACCAACTGATTAAATCTTTAACTGTAGAGAAATCGAATAAAGCTTCTGCTAATGCTTCGACATCATCAATACTTAACTCCATAATTTTAGTTTCCAATGAAGGATTAATCTCCCCTAACTTTCGTTTAAGTTGACGAAGAATCAATGTCTTTTCCCGTTCAATACCTTGTTCGATACCTTGTTCGATACCCCGTTCAATACCTTGTTCGATACCCCGTTCGATACCTTGTTCAATACCTTGTTCGATACCCCGTTCAATACCTTGTTCAATACCTAGTTCAATACCTTGACGCATCCAACTGGTGGTAATTTGCATAACTCCCTCCTGTACGGGTTGACTAAATGTGCTAATCTCTTGTTGAAATTGTATCTCTTCGACCGGATTTAGATTGAGATAAGTATCAATAAATCCAGAAATTAATTGCATTCTCGCCGCATCTAACCTTAAAGTGATTAACAAGCGCAGACATTCCGCTTTTACCTTGGCTCGCTCTTTCTCGGCAATGTTCATCTTCGCCATCAAAGCTGAAGCAACCGGATTCGGTTGATTAAGAAAATCTCGCCAATTTAATCGATTTAACTGCACTACTTGATAGTTAAATTCTAACACCTTAAAATCGGGAAAATCGACTACATATTGACTAATCGCTTCTCTTTTTGGCTTTGAATAAGAAAAAATTACAATCGGATAAATCGGTAAGACAAATTTCTCATGAAAGCGAGCAAAATAAGTAAACATTCGCCGGTTAAACCACTGGCGGGAACTTTCCTGCGCCTCCACATGAATCAGAAAAAAAGATTCTTTTCCTCGAAACTTAACTTGTGCGACTAAATCGCTTTCATACCTTTCTCCTTCGGTGACATCGGTAAATACTTCTTTGTCTAAAAAAGTAATCGAGTCCCTATCTAAATAATCGATCAATTGAGGGAAAAACAACTCAATAAATTCGACAAAAAAGGTGGAGATTAACTCCTTAAATAAGCGGTCATGGTCAATATTATTAGTCATGTAATATCATCTTAACTAATCTGAGCGATGAATGACTACTCTTCTGTATTGTATTCTGAAAAGTCGGTTTTGGCAACGGATTGTTATGATCTCACCCCCTTAACCTACGAGGAGAGGGGGATGCTTCCCGCAAAAAAAACTACAGAAAACGGGTTTCTTGAAGAAACCCGTTTTCTCGAGAAAAAAAACTGGAGCGAGCGCTTTTCGCCACCCCAGTGCTGTCACGGAATTCAATTCTGTATCTAAATTAACACATTATTGGTAGCAAGCATGATTAAGGAAATTGGAAATTTTTCCCAAAGGGGTTTCCAAAGGCTGTAACCTTTACTGACAGGGGATTTCAGTCCTGATAAGTCCAAAGTTTTGGGAGTCTATCCTCGAAAATTAAACTTCGGCGCTGAGATGTTCCCCCAGATGAACGGTTTTCACCCATTTTAAACGTTTAGGACGCAAAGCCATCCGCAGGCTGACACTGGGAATAATAATAAACCAGTGCATCATATAAATCATGCCGCGAATGGTTTGAGCAAGGATGTCCAAACCAAGAGCGAAAGTGAATTTTTTACCCGTATTGACTCGGATTAATCCTGTCACCATCCCCCAGAGAGAAAGGGAAAGAGCCAAACCAGTTAAAGGAGTTAAAATCGGAGCTTGATGACGAGTAATAGTGATTAAAAGATCGGGAATAGCGGCCGCAGGTAAGATATATTGAACGATCAAAAAAGCAATTAAATCAAACTTTTTCGGCCAAGGCATGGGAGACTTTAAAATTGCTTTCCAATAGTCGAGATAACGCTGAAAACCACCTTCGGCCCAACGATTGCGCTGATGCCATAAAGCGATCGCAGTTGTCACCCCTTCTTCCGCTACTGCGGGAAAATTTAAGATATTAATTTTCCAATTATCGATATGGAGACGAATAGTTAAATCAAGATCGTCGGTGATCGTTTGTTCATTCCAACCCCCGCAACGATTTAAGGCACTACGTCGGACAAATTGACCATTTCCGCGCAATTCTCCGATCCCTCCCACTGCGATCCGTTGCTGTTGGAAACAACTATCAAAGATCATTTCTACCGCTTGTCCCTTTGTCCAGAAGTTTTCGGCGGCATTGGCGATCGCTTTTCGCACCTGTACCGCACCTACTTCTCGATCGTCGAACATCGGGACGACATGACGCAGTAAATCGGCGGATAATCCCGCATCGGCATCGAATACGCCAATAATTTCCCCGTTAGTCAGGGATAAAACCTGATTCAAGGCGCCGGATTTGCCACCTCCGGCATTAGCAGGACGATGGAGAATTTGTAATTGGGGATATTCTAAAGCAAGGCGATCGAGAATTGCACCGGTGTTATCGGTACTATAATCATCGACGATCCAAACTTCTAACTTATCTTGGGGATAGTCTAGATGACAGAGATAATTAACCAGTTTCGTGATTACGGTTTCTTCATTTTTGGCCGCTACTAAGAGGGACACCCTGGGGACAGAGGCTAAATCCTGATCTGGTAAAGGAACTGGCGGCGTTTCTGGTTTGGTGAACAGCAGCCGCAAAGCTTGCCCCGATAGTACCATAGTTAAGGCGATAATTGCCCAATAACCCCAACTAAGCCAATGAAGTCCGATAATTATTGTCCAGATCGCCATGAGGCTAAAAGCCGCTTTCTGTCTGCGTCCCGATCGGCCTTGAAAAATTTCGCTCCTAAATTCGTCCTCTTCGTCTTCGGGATCGGACCAGTCAGATAGGAGGGAACCAATCGGGTCTAATTCTTCGTTATCATCCTCTCGCGACCAATAATTTTCTGCCATAATCGACTCAGGTTAAGTAACTGTTCCAGTAGACGCTTGTTTCTTGCTTTATTTTACCGAAAATTGTTAAAATTTTTAACAGAATCTTAAGTTTTTTCGGGAAAGAAACCCTAGTTTTTCAGGCTATTGGTTTTTTTTGCCCGATAAATGCGCTTTTTCGGCTAAGATTGCTCTGTTTACATTCGTTGAGAAAATTTAACATTTATCCCCTATGTCAAACCTGCTCCTCTGTGTCGGACTGATTTGTGGCTCAATTATTTGGGTGGAGATCGTGCGTGATAGCTATCATGCTCTGGCCCACCATTGGCAGCCCCTTTATCGTCTGCACGTCTGGCATCATCGGGTTTTTCGTCCCGATCTGTCGGTAATGAGCGAGGAAATTTATCGTCGGGCGCACTGGTACAATGATGTACCAGAGGCCTTGGTGATGTTGGCTGCCAGTGTTTTACCTGTACTACTGGCCTACTCTTGGGGGTTCGATCGCCCTTGGTTGGGTTGGTTAGGTTCCCTTTATACTTTGACTTTTCTCAGTACGGCGATCGGTCGAGGTTTAGGCATCGCCAATCTGGAGGAATTAACCGATTTAACCCATCGTCCGGGGCAATTTGAGAGTTTACCGGCTCAATGGCGCGTTAATCGTACCTACCACTGGCGACACCATTTTGATAACCAAAAGGCTTATTATTGTGGAACTTTCACCTTTATGGATAAATTGATGGGGACGGCACTTTCTCTTAAGGGTAAAACGATCGCCATTACCGGAGCGAATGGAACCTTAGGGCGATCGCTGTTAAAGTACCTACAACTGAAAGGAGCTAAGGTAATCGCGCTCACTTCCAGGGAGAATGCGATCGCTATTGAAATTAACGGCGAATCAGTACCTGTAAAAACCGTGAAATGGCAAATCGGTGAAGAAACGCAACTTGAGGACTTATTTAGGTCTGTAGATATACTGATTTTAAATCATGGCGTTAATGTCCACGGCCAAAGAACCCCAGAAGCGATCGAATTAGCCTACCAAGTGAATACTTTTTCCGTCTGGCGTTTAATGGAATTATTCTTCAAAACTGTCCGCACTAACGAGCAAATTGCCCGCAAGGAAGTCTGGGTGAATACCTCGGAAGCAGAGGTTAATCCTGCCTTTAGTCCCCTCTACGAACTCAGTAAACGAGCGATCGGTGATATGATTACCCTGCGTCGTTTAGATGCCCCCTGTGTGGTAAGAAAGCTAATTCTTGGCCCTTTTAAGAGTAATTTAAATCCTCTGGGTATTATGTCCGCCGATTGGGTGGCTAAACAGATTATCAAGGCGGTACAGAGGGATAGCCGCAATATTATTATTACTATTAATCCCTTGACTTTTATCACCTTCCCAATTAAGGAATTCTCTGTTTCTACTTACTTAAAACTATTTACTCGTTCCCCAAAAAATCGGGAAAATCCCTAACTATTTAGGGTTTGCAGCAAAAAGTTTGTTGGTGGGGACAGGGTGTGGGGTGTGGGGTGTGGGGTGTAGGGTTTTACCCATTTTCAGGGGGTTAATTACCTAATTTTCAGGGAAAAAGTCCAGGGATTTTCCCCCCGATCACTCCCATATCTGGTACTTTTTGATTGACAAAAGGTCTAAAAGTGTTACCCAACAAGGTTTTCAGATTTATTCAGCAAACCCTAACTATTTATCCTTAATCGGGGATCAGGACTATTTTTCCGCGCACTCTTTCCGATTCACTATAATTATGAGCTTCTACCACCTGGGAAAAAGTATAGGTGCGATCGATTCTAACAGTTAATTTTCCCGATTCGATCGCTTCTTTGAGAAATTGCCAGTCAGACGCTTGTGCTTGAGCAAAAAATATCAGTTTCCCTTTTTGGGGCAACCAAGCACCGAGATAATTTAGGAAGATAATTCCGGGATTTGGGAGGGTGGTTATATAGGTGCCTTGGGGTTTTAAAAGCTGACGACAGTGCCAAAAAGAAGACTTAGCCACAGCATCGAAGATTATATCATATTTCTGCTCGGTTTTTCTCCAATCTTCTTGGGTATAATCGATAACTTTATCTGCTCCTAAAGAGGTGACATAATCGATATTTTTACTACTACAAACTCCATCTACTTCTGCGGAGAAAATTTTCCCTATCTGCACGGCAAAGCTACCCACTCCTCCCGATGCACCATTCACTAAAATCCGATTTCCTGCTTGAATACCGCCAAAATCCCGCAAGACTTGCAAAGCGGTAGAAGCGGCTAAAGGAGTGGCGGCAGCTTCAATAAAACTCTGATTATGCGGTTTTTTAACTAATAGGGAAGCGGGAATAATTGCATATTCAGCATAGGTTCTACCGGGTAATTGATTGAGAAAACCAAAAACCTCATCTCCGATCTGGAATTGTTCCACCTGACTGCCTTTTTCAACGATAATTCCACTATAATCAAAACCTAATTGCAGGGGAAATTTATTACCTGTGGCTATTTTGAGCATCCCCCGACGAATCTTCCAATCAATCGGATTAATTCCCGCTGCCATAATCTTAATTAAGACTTCCTTAGCTTGGGGAATTGGCTTTTCTATGTCTATGTATTGGAGAACATTACTATCGCCATAGCGATTAATGATAATAGCTTTCATAATTAAGAAAAAAGTTGATAAAATAGTAGAGGAGCAAAAGTAATGACCAAGAGAACCAAAATCCAAACTCGTCCCGCTAAAAGATTATAATCTTGCCCTAATCTTGACCAAGAGTGACCGGCGATAAAATGGCCGAACAGAAACTCAAAACCCACTGTTAATAGTAACCAAATTAAACCGATGGTAATTGCTTGACCGGAGGATTCTAGACCCAAAAAATAGACAAGAGCGCCAATATAAAGACTAAAAAAGAGGATTCCTGTCAGGGTAGAAATTTGATGGGCGCGCAGTTCATCGAGATATTTTCCGTAGGTGGTTTCTCGGAGGATACCGTTACTAACTCCTATTACGATCATCGGTAGCCATGCGACAATGTAGCGACTAATCATAAGTTGTTGGTTTAGAACTCGCTCTAATTGGATTATAGCTATATTTGGCTGATAACTTGAGATATTTTCGTAAAAATTAATATTGTTACTTGCCTAAATTTTCAGCCAGATAATCAACTAGCTTTTTCACTGTTGTAAATTCTTGGCATTTTTCTTCTGAAAGTTCTAGATCAAATTCTTCTTCTAAAGTCATGATTAATTCAACTGTATCAAGTTCATCTCCTCCCCAATTTGAGACTAATAAACCATTACTACAAGAACCATAAGAACTATAAAAGCTAGAAGAACTATAACTACTGAGGGTTTCCTTAGATTTTAAATAAAATAGTTCATCATCAATATGTATCTCAGACTTTTACACATCTAATTGATCACTAATTATCTCTTGAACTTTGATAAAAATTGCCAGTTTTCGTTCATTGTCTTGTGACGTTATTTTCTCGGTATCATCATTGTTTTTATCGTTAATAACAGCATTAGCTTTTTGTTCTGCTATTTTAATAGCTTTCTCTTCATTGATTCTCCTTGATTCCAATAGACTGGATTGACTGAAAAATAACTGATATCTCATAACTTCAATTCTAGAATTAATTAAGTTTCGTATTATATGAAATTCTACTTTATGACCACTTTCCTTGTAAATTCTTGTGGCTAAATCCCAAACAATCTGATCGCGGTTTGCTTCTAGCTGGTTTAATTTTTCTTCACTCAGAGATACCATATCATCCAAATACTGATTGATCATCATTGCCAGAATTTGCATCTCATAATTTTTGCTATCTTCATTCATTCGACTAGATCCTCTGCTGCAAAAAATCTCAACCATATTGTATCTTAAGATAAATACTTTTATAAAAAATCTAGGGGTGCATCTCACATTTGCAGAAATACCGACAATCAGCAATTATCAGTGACTCTTAGATGATTACAAATGTATCAGCATCTGGCTGTAAGCATCCCACCGAAAAGCTAATGCGCTCCGGGGTTTGGGTAGGGTTGATTCATGAATCAACCCTACCTTGAATCAACCCTACCTTGAATCAACCCTACCTTGAATCAACCCTACCTTGAATCAACCCTACCTTGAATCAACCCTAGGGTATCGTCTCGGAGTCTCCCCAAATTGTTAATTTTTTTGGGGATTTAGCTACATCATCCGAAAAATGTCACACTAGAGGTAGGGGAGCGTCAACTATCAGTCATCAGCTTTCAGCAATTTTTGGCTATTTCCCCAGGGTATTGCTGGCAGCCGGTGGGAAAAAAGATTAACTTCAACCCTGACTTTATCTGCTATCGAGGAGGTTAATTCGATGAATAATACGGAAACACTCTCAGTCGATCGGGATACCAACAAACTCTATAATAAAATTCTCGTGGCTGTGGATTATCAAGATGTCACTCCAGAGGTATTGAATACGGCTATTCTCTTAGCGAAAACCTACGCTAGTGAGTTGCGGATTATTTATAGTCTGTCTAAACCTTTGACTCCCTACACGGAAACTTTTATTTATGGTAATCTGATCGGTTATGGTGGCGGTTATCCCCCCGATATGATCGCCTTAGAACAACAAATCACCGAAGAAATGCAAGCGGAATTACAAGCTTGGTTAAACGGTTTAGTCGATCGAGCTAAGGAGGATAATATCATAGCCCGGGCTGATTATTATATCGGTGATCCGGGCCAGAAAATTTGTCAAGTTGCCCAGCAAGAGGGGATAGATTTAATTATTGTTGGTCGTCACGGTCGATCGGGTTTATCTGAGTTAATCTTAGGTAGTGTCAGTAATTATGTGGTACATCATGCTCCCTGTTCGGTTTTGGTGGTACACATCACTCGTTAATTAGAAAGGGTTGAAATCCATTTTTTGCTGTCCATTGAATCGCTCCATCTCTCCCGGTCCAGTAAGTCTTAATACCAGACTTTCTCAGTTTATTTCTGGCATTACGGGAGAGATTGGTGGTGACAGCGATCGCTGTTTGTGGTCGAATTGACTCTAACCATTGTTTATCTAGATTGCTTCCCTGCCATAATAACACTAGGGGGCTAAATTCTTGGGATAAATTAACGGGAATTTTCGGGTTGACAATCCATAGCCAAGATTGATTTTTTACCTGAAATTTAAATAAATTTTTCTCGATCAATTGTCCAGTAATTTCGCCGAGATTAAATTTTTCTAACTGGGATAAATTAATAGTTTTTTGAATCGGTATGTCCTCACTGATAGTTGAGAATTGCGCCGAATTATTGACGGTTATTGCTCTTTGTATTTGATTAATTCCCTCCTGTCGCAAAAAGGGCAAAACTGTATAACGTGCTGTTGCGGGTTCCTCCCCATTAATTAAGAGAGTATTTCCTTGATTTTGAATAATTATTACCGGTTGCGATTTGGTGGCTAAAACTGTCACCTGAGTTAAAGTTAAATGCTGATAAATAATCGGTATTAAAATTAAAGTGAGGATAAATAAACCGATTAAATGCCACCGTTGACGAAACCAGATATTAAAGCAGATTAAGGTAAGGCAAATATAAATAATTAACATCACTCCTAAAGATAATTTACCTGTGGAGTAGGTACTAAAAGGAAGCAGACTAAAAAAGGTGGTAATTTGCAGTAATAACTCTAGAGGGTAATAGAGAATACTAGCGCTGATACTGCCCAAAGGGGGATAAATTAAGCCTAAAAAGGCCGTAAAAACTCCTCCTAAACTAATCAGGGTAACTAGGGGAGTTGTGATAATATTAATGGGGATATTATAAAGAGCGATCGAGTTAAAGGTAAACATTAATAAAGGCATAGTCCAGAGACTAGCAGCTAGACTAATAGCTATAGGTTCAGCGATTAAATTAGGTAAATAGTCAATTTTATTTTTCAGCAAAGGAACGGTAATAATTAATCCCAAAGTCGCTAAAAAACTTAACTGAAATCCTAAATCCCAAATCCAGAGAGGTTGCCATAATAATAGAATTGTAGCCGCTAGTAACAGGGATCCTAAACTATTAACTTGTCGATTATAAAGCAGACCGATTAATGCCCCAATTCCCATCAAAATCGCCCGCAGCACTGAAGGTTGTAACCCAGTTAAAGTGCCGTAAATTATTAAGATAGTAAGGGCAATAATAAACTGTTGTTTGGGGGATAAATTGCGAGTAATAGTTAAAACAAATCCCAACAAAATAGCCACATGAAAGCCAGAAGCTGCTAAAATGTGAGCTAATCCAGTTTTAATAAATAAATCAGTGATTTTTGCTGGCAAATTAACCGCTTGTCGTCCGAGGGTAATCGAACTTAATAAAGTCCCTTTTTCCTGGCCTAGTCTTTGAATTTGTGCCTCAACAATGCGCTGACGAATCTGCCAAATTCCCCAATTCGGTGATTTTTTATCGATAATTATTTCCCCTTTTAAACCAGCAAAAGCACCCTGACGCGCCAGATAATTAGCAAAGTCAAAAGCATTGGGATTATTCGCACGACGGGGACGATAAAGTAATCCTTTAATTGTTATTTCTTGTCCGGGATAAACCTGATTTTCTGCTAGATTTGGTAGAGTAACGTAGAGTTTACCCGTGGATTTTTCTGTCGGTAAATTCTTGAGGCTAAATTCTTTTACTTCTAACCAAAATTGTAAATTTTCTCGGCGATTGAGACGAATTTCTGATATAATACTGCCCGTGATTTTAATAGAGTTAACCACATTATTTTTTAAAAGATGACTGATATCATTTGCGGTGGGGTAAGGAGTGCGAATTTCTAGATAAACAACGGCAAATATAGCTATTAATCCCCCCATCAGCCAAATTTTTCTAGGGGGACTTTGCCACCAAAAACGACGGATAAAAATCGTGGTTAATAGGGTAATTAGACTAAGAATAACAATTCTAATTACCACTTCTTGCCATCGGTTTAACTGGGGACTAAAATCTACCAGACCTGTAGATAACAATCCCAAAATATAGGCTAAACCGAGAATAACGCTATTAGGGCGATTCATAGAAATTTTTGTCGTCAAATAATTTCAGAATTAGCGGGCATTATTTTTACCTAAGTATCAGCGAAAATCGAGATTAAAAAGTAACTTAGCATAAACACTATGGGGATCGTTAAATGTAGGTAACTTCAATAATTCCTGCTGAAAATTTTGCCATTCCTGCGTCAAAGGGTGATTATTTTTAGTTAGAGGAGGAAGATAGGTTTGCAAGAAATTAGAGACAAGTTCTTCTTGCCAACTTTGCGATCGAGGATATTCTTTAAGACTCCAATCATCTCCTAATTTAGCTGTTTTGGCTGCGTATTGTACTGCCGCTTCTAGGCCACCGATTTGATCAACTAAACCAATTTTAACCGCATCTTTTCCCGTCCAGACGCGACCTTGGGCCACAGTTCTTACCTTGTCTGGGGATAATTTTCGCCCCTTGGCTACCGTCTCGATAAATAAATCATAGAACCGATTAACTGCCGCTTGATAAATTTCTAATTCTTGGGGATTTTTCGGTCTGGTAATAGTAGATAGATCGGCTAATTGTCCAGTTTTAACCGTATCCCAATCGATGCCATTATTATTAGCAATCTTCTGGATATTTAACAATAATCCAAACACACCGATCGAACCAGTAATTGTATCATTATCGGCAAAAATTCTTTGACCCCCCATCGCAATCCAATAACCCCCAGAAGCTGCCACATCACCCATAGAAATAATTACTGGTTTTTTCGCATCTAAACGCTTAATTTCTCGCAGAATCACCTCGGAAGCGGTGGCACTTCCCCCCGGACTATTAATTCTCAAAACTACCGCTTTTACCTCCTCCTTCCCTTGTAATTTTCGCAATTCCTTCGCCAATTTATCCCCACCGATTTCGCCTCTATCTCCCTGACCTTCTACGATTGTCCCTTCTGCATAAACTATCGCTATTTGATCGCTACTATCTTCCTCCTCATCGAGAGAACTAGCATAATTAGCTAAAGAAATTTGCGAAAAGGAGCCAGAGTTTTCCTCCTGATTAGTTTTATTTTTTGCTTCTCCTGTCAAATCCTTTGCTAAAGCAATTACTCGATCTAAATGGGCCACTTCATCAACAAAACCCGCCTTTTTCGCTGTGGTTGCTTCCAGAATACCTTGAGTATCAGAAATAGTTTGCACCTGTTGGGGTGTTAAATTGCGACTTTTGGCCACTGTGGAACTATAATTAGACCAAATTGTATCGAGTAGGGTTTGCAGCTGCTGACGATTCTGGACACTTAAATCCTGACGCGTATAGGGTTCCACCGCACCTTTAAAAGAACCCACTTTTACCACTTGTACCCCCACACCATATTTTTCTAGTGCATCGGCAAAAAAGGTTTGTTGACTACTTAAACCATTAATTTCCATTCTCCCCACGGGATTAATAATCACCTTTTCAGCAACGGAAGCGAGATAATATTCCTTTTCCGTCCATTCCACATCGTAGGCGATAATTTTTTTACCCGATTGGCGAAATTTTGCCAAAGCTTGCCGCACTTCCGTCAGGGTAGCATAGCCATATTCACCGACAGTGCCGCGACCGTAGAGTAACAGACCGACAATACTATCATCAAGGGCGGCCTTTTCGATCGCCGCTATCACCTGTCGCAAATTTAAAGTGATCCGACTCTCACTGGTCAAACTATCGGCTAAACTTGAACTAGGGGGAGCATCGCTGATATTGGTGGCTAAGTTAAAAACTAAGACTGATTTTTCCTTAACTGAGGAGCTATCGCTAGAAATCAGGAAAGAAAGCAGTAAAAATGCTAATCCCCCCACACCTAGGGACGAAAATACCAATAATCCCAATAAAGTTCCCAAGCAACTAGCGAAAGTTTGTTTAAAAAACTGACCCATCGGTTTTCATCTACTACTAATTATCCTGTTTCCTATTGTAGGGATTCCCCGCCCAGAAACAAGTTTTTTATCTGACTGCCTGACACATCTTGGTGAATCACCGACAGGTTAAGACACGGATGCGAGAGAACCAAATTCGGTCAAAGAAATCTTGTTTAGCTGGCTTTGAAGCAAAAATTGGTTCGAGGGATGAAACCCTTATAGAGAAAGACATTCGGCTATTTTTGTCAATTGTTTTCGCTCTAGAACAAAAGTGGTCTAGATTTTTTACTTCTATCTTTGACATTTTTCTTGACTTGAATATTTTTTGAGAACTTTTTTAGTTTCTCACTTTTTCTGCCCCAAGAGCATAAGTATAAATAGGGTCTGCTGAATAAATCTAAAAACCTTGTTGGATAAGACTTTTGGACTTTTTTCCCCTCAAAAAGTGCCAGCCATTGCGGGGATCGGGGGAAAATTCAGGTACTTTTTCCCTGAAAATTAGGTAGTTGACCACCTCA
>NZ_JAPZQM010000702.1:0-4813 GCF_027530565.1 Microcystis sp. LE19-10.1B
AACCCTTATATAGAAAGGCATTTGGCGATTTTTGTCAATTATTTTTGATCTAGAGCGAACTAATCAATTAAGTCTCTTGCCAGATAAGGATTTAGTCGATTTATGCCCCCCTATCGAACCATAACAAGTAACGAAGAGCCAGATTTGCTAAACTGAGGACAATAATCGCTTATTTTCAAGGTGTTAACTAAATGTGGTGGCAAAGTTCTCGGTTAGACCGTATTGAAGCCAGTCTAGAGGCAAGTCAGCAGCGAATAGAGCGAATAGAAAGCAATATTGACAGATTAGCAGAAATCAGTGAGGCAACGAATCGGCGTATTGATCGGTTTGTGGAAGCTACTGCTCAACAAATGGAGGAATCTAAGGCTCGTATTGACCAACTGCAACAAGGGATGGAACAGCTTCAGCGTGCAGTTGGCTATTTTTTAAGTCAGGACGGTAACTAACGATCGCCTTTTCAAAAATCAAAAAACCCCGTTAGCTTACAATCACTTGCTTCAATGAATGAGCATGGTACTACGGCTAGAGAAAAAAGAGGTGCGTTACATTTCATTAACACACCCTACCAGATCGGCGTACTGCTACGCAGTTCCTTCGGCATCGCACCACGGCTAGAGAAAAAAGAGGTGCGTTACATTTCATTAACTACAAGATCGGCTAATTTCAAGGATTAATCTGTGAGATTTTGGTGATGTGAGGAGCTCCTTGTGGTGGTTTATAAATATAGACCAGTACTACGAGATCAGGTGCGTTAGGATAAACAACTTTTCCTTTACATAAAAAGCAGTAATTCATCCCCGCAACAACCTGAGTTGCAAAGGCCAATGGGGTGTATTCTACCCCAACAAAACCTTTTAAAGCGGCGTCAAATACATTTTTTGCGGATTCAGTTATAGCAAAACTAAAAGCGGTCCATTCACCAGATGCGTATGACATAATATCCACCTTTTCGATGGTCGCATACATGATATGCCCGAAACTGTTGCGACCTTCCAGTCGCGAGCGTATTCTCAGTATTTATTATACAGCAAATTTCCGAATAACAATCCTCAGAGTAACGATATGTAAACACTCTCGACATATCATACTAAATTCGTTTATTAAAGACTGATTATATATTTTCCCTTTTGCCTCTTGCCTCTTGCCTTTTGCCTGTCCTCATAATTAGCCTAAACTCAACGGATTTAGTAAGCTAAACGGCTTTTACTTCGGATCACCGATATAGACTCCAAAAGGGTTATAGCTATTGGATCATGCAGGTTAAGCGCCGTTTAGCTTATTAGCACCATCGCAGCGAACTTTTCCGCATATCATAACCAAAAGCGTATTAGCCAGAGCATATCCCTAACAACAAACTGAAATAAAATAGACTTTTCGGGAAGTCTAGCACTACTTGCTTCAGTCCACCCCACAATTACCTAATTTTCGGGGAAAAAGTGCCTAAAATTTCCCCTTGATCGCTCTTATGTTCGGCACTTTTTGAGGGCAAAAAAATCTAAAAATCTTAGCCAACAATGTTTTTAGATTTATTCAGCCAACCCTAAGTTAAATTTTGAGTTGATCGATTAAATCGCGCATAATTTTGGCCGAATTATGTAACTGTTCCGTTTCTCTGGGACTGAGAGCAAGATTCAGAGTTTTAATTACTCCTTTCTCGTTAACCACCGAGGGAATACTTAAACACACATCTTTGAGACCGTATTGACCATCGAGGAGAGTGCTAATAGTGAGAATTCTTTCTTGGGAACGTAAAATCGCTTTAACGATATCCGTGGTAGCTAAACCGATCGCATAGCTAGTATAACCCTTGCGTTTGATAATTTCATAGGCGGCGTTTTTAACCTGAAGAAAAATTTCTGTTAAGCTTTCTTGGTCGGCCGCGCTTAAATCCTGCCAATCTCCTTCTAGTAACCTTGCTCCTCCGATATTGGCCGAACTCCAGACAGCAAGCTCACTATCCCCGTGTTCACCGATAATATATGCGTGGACGTTACGCGCATCTACATGGAGTTGGGTGGATAAAAGAGAGCGTAAACGGCCAGAATCTAGCACCGTACCCGAACCAATCACCCTAGAAGGCGGAAAATTGGTGATTTTCAGGGTAACATAGGTCATGATATCGACGGGATTACTCACCACCAAAATCAAAGCACTGGGGCAGTAAACAGCCACATCCTCCAGAATACGGCGAAAAATCGCCACATTTCGCTCAAGGAGATGTAATCTGGTTTCTCCCTCTTTTTGGGCGGCCCCGGCAGTAATAATCACCACATCGGCATTTTGTCCCACATCGGCCACGGTTCCCATTTTCAAGTCTGTGGGTTCAATAAAAGGCATTCCGTGCCTTAAATCCATCACTTCCCCTTCGACTTTATCCGTGGCGATATCTTGCAGAATTAATTCATCAAAACAGTCTTGAATTAACATCGAGTAAGCGCAGGCCATCCCCACCTGACCAACACCGATAATTACCCCCTTGCGAGGACGTAGAGGAGCGGGTTTTTCAGCGTAGGGATTGGGAGTAAATATTTTATCTAGCATAGATTTTTGCAGTTACTGGCTCGGTAAGCTCATTTTAAGGGGGAATGGTTAATATCAGGTAAAAGGAGACTATAAAGAGATTTTGAGGACGTTACCGGCCATTTTTTTCCGGTAAGTAGCTGGTTATAATTAAATTAAAAATGGATTTTAGGTTCGATCCCCCCTGCCCCCCTTGATAAGGGGGGTGCCGATAGGCGGGGGGATCCCCCCTGCCCCCCTTGATAAGGGGGGTGTCTGACAACTTTTAACGCCTACCTACTTAATTGGTCGGACAAATTTCTTGTCTTTATTCCCTGACCCCTAGTTTAAGAGAATTGAGGGCCGCTGACAGCTTCAGGCTATATCCTAAAATTAGGGATAAAGTGACAGTAGGAGGCGAACCGATGATCTATCACATCACTACAGAAAGAGGTTGGCAAATAGCTCGTGAAATGGGGGAATATCGGGCGTATTCCCTAAAAAATGAGGGATTTATCCATTGCTCCACCTTAGAACAAATTCCGAAAGTTGTGGCCGCTTTTTATCAAAATCAGCCAGACTTGCTGGTTTTAGCCATTTCTCCTGAACAATTGCAGTCCCCGGTGAAATGGGAGCAGCCCCAGCATCCTAACCCAGAAAATGCAACTCTAGAGCTAGAAAAAGAGACCTTTCCCCATATTTACGGTGCTATCAACCTAGAATCGGTAGTTTTTGTCAAACCCTTACAGGATTTGCTCAATTCCTAGAACTAAATCATCTAACTCTTGGTAATCGGGGAGAGTAGTATCAATGCTCAACCCGCGCCGAATCACAAGGCGATCCCACTGTGGTCGCGATAATAGCTCGCTAAAGTAGCGAGCCTTGAAAATTAACAAATTTGCCTCTAGACCCGTCTTAATGCGCCCTAAATGGGGCAATCCGAGCAGATTGGCTGGGGTGAGGGTGACACTATTTACCCAGTCAGCGTAGGGTGTGTCGAGATGAGCAATCCGCACCGCTTGGGTAAAGACTTCTAAACCATCGTGATCCCCAAAACCATAAAAGGGATCGCGACAGTTATCACTGGCAAAAGCAACCGGAATTCCCGCTTTTTTCATCTCTTTTACCTTAGTTGTCCCGCGCCAAAAGGGGGTTTTTTCCTCTTGACGATCCTGTAGGTAGAGATTGCACATCGGCAAGCTAACGATAGCAATGCCCGCATTTTTGACTAAATTTAAAGTTTCTTGGATTATTTCATGGGATTGTACCGCTAAACTGCAACAGTGACCACAGATGATTTGTCCGTCAAATTGCTCTTTGATAGCAGTACGCGCGATCGCTGCTAAACAGGTAGAATCGGAATCGCCGTTTTCATCCAGATGAAAATCGAGATTTAAACCCCTTTCTTGGGCTAATTTGAAGGTAATATCAATTTGTGCCTGTAAATCGGCATTTGTGTAGGCTACTCCCCCCAATATACCCCCAAATTCGGCAATTTTATCGGCTAGGGCCGCTCCCTCGGAGGTTTGATAGTAGTCAAGGGAAACTAGAGAAACCGCTTGCAGGGTGATTTTACCGGCCCATTGTCGTTGCAATTCTCCCAAAGCAGTTAAGCTAATCTGTGCCTGTTGACCAAAAGAGTCGATATGGGTGCGAATAGCGGCGGTTCCGTGGGCATAACTGCATTTAACGCCGAATTCCATGCGACGATACACATCCTCTAAGCGCCACTCCCGTCGGGAATCCTCTAGGGCCATTTTTAAGGCACTGTCAAAAGTGCCATCATGGTTAGGACAACGATGCCAACTATGACCTTTATCGAGATGGGTGTGCATATCAACAAAGCAAGGAAAAACAATCTTTTTTTTGAGGTCAATAACGGGAATATTATCTTCGGGGGGGATTGTTGAGGTGATGCGATTAATGTAACCGTCATTAATTTCCAGATTAACTAAGGTTAATCCCTCGGAGGTTTGGGGAGAGAAACTCTCATTTTCTAGCAGGGAAACGGGAATATGAGCATTTTTGAGCCAGTAGCGCTCGCTTGAGGGAATCATAAGACCTCTGGTAAAAATCAAAAATTGTTGTTAGAATTAGGAGCCAGTCGTCGGTGCATCTCACATTTGCAGGAATACCGACAGTCAGCAATTATCAGTAACTCTTATAGCGGTTCTCACACCTGTGTGACACAGTTAAACCTTTGCTAATTAAGCTTTTCAACATCGATAATGTACCTCTTGCGAACAGGAAACGCTATAGATAATTACAAATGTATCAGCAGCTGCGTGTAAGCATCCCACCGAAAAACTAATGC
>NZ_JAPZQM010000294.1:0-29628 GCF_027530565.1 Microcystis sp. LE19-10.1B
GATCAAGGGTTGCGCTTGCTTTGGTTTAACCTGAGCGACTTAGTTTTTGCTGCGCTTTTTTCTGGCTTGAGATTTTAGGTTCGACAGCAACTCCTTGATTGTTTTTTGAGTTACCCCTTGACAATCAAGACAGTCGCTACGTTCATCTAGTAGGGTTGATTCATGAATCAACCCTACCTTGAATCAACCCTACCTTGAATCAACCCTACCTTGAATCAACCCTACTGAATCAACCCTACCTTGAATCAACCCTACCCCAACCCCCCCCGATGTTGGGGGGTTGGGGGCAAGGGGAGGAGGTTCGGCTAATCTAAAAATAAAGGGATATCTTGAAATTGTAGTTTCCTCATTTCAGATTTTGTCCCTTGCTCGCCTGTGGTAAAAGCGGAAGACCGGCTGGATTCCCTAAACAAATAAAAGCGGCCCAATACTTAGGAGCTTCATAAGGGCGTTCTAAATCAGATTTTTGACTTAATTCACGCAAATGGGCAGCAGTTCCTATACTGTGTTTTTCTGCCGATTTGATGGCATCTTCCGTTAGCCATTGGGAACGCATTTTGGCGATGGTGAGACGCTGGAGGCTAGATTTGGCTTTTCTCAAAGCTTCTGCTTTGCTAAGTTTTGCTTTCAGGAGATAATAATAGAAATACTGCATTAAGATAGTGGTAGCCACATCCTCCACTTTCCAAAGGCTGATAATAACGGTTTTTGCTCCTGCTTGGATGAAGGAACGACGCAAACCGATGAGGGTTTCTCCTGTGTAGAGGTCTCCTAAGGCGGTTTCACAGGCGGATGTTACTACTAACTCTGTCCCTGCTAAGTTGATAGATTGCACGTCTAGGGAAGTTAATAAGCCATCTTCGGCTTCTTCGGGTAGTTTACCGCCGTTTAACATCGTATTCACCCCCGCAAAGGCTAAACCTGAACGCAACAGGGGATTTTGTCTGGTGCCGACTTGGAATCTTTCTGAGGCGGAAAGACTCGATAACATGAAGTTTTGGTTAATTGTGTCCAGTTCGGGGGTTATATCGCCGAGAAAGTAGCCATGAGTAGCAATATGGAGAATATAAGGGGCTTTTTGGGCTTTGGAGACAAGAGGTTTTAAAGCTTTGGCGGCGGTAACGGGTTTGACTCTGAGTATTTTAGCGATTTTTTCGCCTTCGATTTCGGTGCCGGGGAGGGAGTTGAATATTTGTCCTTGTCTAGAGGTGGCTAAATTGCGTAAGGATGGTTTAAAGGGGAATTTTTCCTCATTTTCGGCAGTTGATGGCGTGTTTTCGGGACTAGCTAAGTTATAGTCAGGGTTAGCGATAACGAGAGGATAGGTGACTTTTGCGGGAATTTTGGCTTTAAAGCGCAGGATATCTCGTCCTACATTTAAGAAGTTGCAGCGATATTCATCCATTAAGTAGCTGCCTTTATCGGTGGGTAAAATTTCAAAGGGTAAGCAGTTTAATTCGCCATCGGGACAGATAATTAATTCTTGGGTGAGATAAGGCTTGATTTTGTCAAATATAAGCTTGCTTAGTTCAATTTTTGGCGATATATCCTCTTTTTTCTTAAATACGGCCACACTTAATCCTCGTGGGTTTTCTACCGATTCCCGAAACTCTTTCACTAATTTGTCTATGGGTTCAGCTTCTCCTAAATCTATCAAAGTTAGCTGTTCTGGGGCTTGGGCAGGTAGGATAAAGGCAAGATAGCGAGGGGGAAAGGATGCAGCGTCACCGTTGGCGGGAATTGCCTGAAAATTGTAGTTATTAAACCTAATAAATTCAATTAGGGTAGTTCCTTGAGGTAATTCTAAGGCGATGGTACGAAAATCAGCGTTTTGCAGTTCTTTTTCGAGGTTAAGTTCGGGGATATTTAATTCTCGTTCGAGGTTTTCCGCTTGTTGTTCGAGGGATTTAATTTCTTGTTGGTAGTAGGGAAGTTGTTCGGGGGTGGGTATATCAAAACAGCGTTTGGCGAGTTGTTGTCTGATTTGTTGCCATTGTTGGAGTTTGGGGGCAAGATGGGCGTATTGTTGGGATAAAAGGGCGATTTTTTGCAGGATGGCGGTTTCGGTTGCGATCGCTTTCCGTCTTAAGATGAGGTTATAGGCAGATTGTACCGCTTCGGGGCTATTAGGAAAGTGTTGGAAAACTAGGGAGAGAAATGTTTCTACTTTATAGTAGTTTTGTTCAAGATAGTTGAGGCGTTGCTTATCGGTGCTGATGCTAAAAATTTTCGAGATAGTTTTTAAGTCAATTTCCGCTGCTTCTTGCATTAATTTTAGTGCTTCTTCTGGGTGGTTGGTTGCTGTATATAAAAGGGCTAAATTATATAAAAAATATGCAAAGTGGGGATGTTTACTCCCAAGACTTTGATGGCGAATTTTTAAGGCTTGTTGTAACAGAGGTATAGCTTCCCCATACTCCCCCATTGACTTGTATAAAAGGGCTAAATCATTTAAACAAGCAGCATAGTGAGGATGGTCAGTTCCAATAGTTTTCCGTTCAATCTCTAGAGCTTTTTGATAGAAGAATAAAGCATCTTTATACTGTTTAATTGACTGATATAAATTAGCTAAAATATGCAGGCAAACTGCATATTCATGATGGTTATTTCCAATACTTTTATGTTGAATCTCTAGGACTTGTTGCAACAGAGGTAAAGCATCTTCATACTGTCCCATTGACTGATATAATATGGCTAAGTTATTCAGAGCATGAGCATAGTCGGGGTGGTCAGTACCTAAACTTTTGCCAAGAATTTCGAGAGCTTGTTGATGAAGAGGTAAAGCTTGCTCATACTGTCCCATTGACTTATATAATGCGGCTAAGTTATTCAGAGAACCAGCATATTCAGGGTGGTCAGTACCTAAACTTTTACCACGAATTGCGAGAGCTTGTTGATAGAGAGGTAAAGCTTGCTCATACTGTCCCATTGACCCATATAATACGGCTAAATTATTCAGAGAACTAGCATAGTTAGGGTGGTCAGTACCTAAACTTTTACTACGAATTTCGAGAGCTTGTAGAGAGAGAGGTAAAGCTTGCTCATACTGTCCCATTGACTTATGTAATACGGATAAGTTATTCAGACAATTAGCATAGTCAGGGTGGTCAGTACCTAAACTTTTACCAATAATTTTGAGAGCTTGTTGATGGAGAGGTAAAGCTTGCTCATACTGTCCCATTGACTTATATAATCCGGCTAAGTTATTCAGAGAACCAGCATAGTCATGGTGTTCAGTACCTAGAATTTTACCACTAATTTCCAGAGCTTGTTGATGAAGAGGTAAAGCTTGCTCATACTGTCCCATTGACTCATATAATAGGGCTAAGTTATTCAGACAATTAGCATATTCAGGGTGGTCAGTACCTAAACTTTTACCAACAATTTCGAGAACTTGTTGAGAGAGAGGTAAAGCTTGCTCATACCGTCCCATTGACTTATATAATATGGCTAAAAGATTCAAAGAATAAGCATAAATAGGCTCATTAGTTAGTGAGTAACTTTTGGCTAAATCACAGGTTTGTTGAGCGAAGATAATCCCTTGCTCATATTGCCCCTGCTGATATAGCATTCCTAGGGTTTGGTTATACTGTTGTATCTGGTTAATTATGGATTGATTGATGTTACTATCTTCCTTTGATAAACTAAGTTTTTGTTGCTGATTATTGTTGCTGATTGATCAGAGTGATTAATGGGTTTTTCTACCACATTAAACCGCTTATAAAACACCTCACTATTACCCTGATTAACCTGAATAAATATCTCCTACAATAAGTTGTTAAAAACCTCCGTATTGTTCCAACGATAGATACTGAAATCTCGACGATCAACAGTTAATATTCTTCCATGTCCTAGATGCTCTGCTAATACAATCAAAGAAGCGTCTGCCATATCCATCGGTAAGTTAGCGTAACGATCCATTAATTCAATCATTCGTTCAATATGATGATTTTGTAAATGAAATATTTCAAAGTTATCGTTAACCAATCCCTGCAAAAAGTTGATTTGCGCCTGATTACCTATTCTGGCTAAGAGTAAATAACAGGTTTCGGTGATAACAGGATAGGTGGTAATTAAGGCTTCATTTTGACTATAAATAGTTTGAATGGCTAACGAGTGATCTTTGTCTTTTCGATTGCCAAGAGCGAGAAAGAATCCTGTATCAGCAATGATCATTTTTTTCGGATAGGAGTGAATGCAAAATGTTTTCTGAGTTTTCGGCAAAGTCAGCCTCTGCTTCAAAGCTACCGATAAAGGAACTTTGTTTTAATTTAGCTAGGGGATCGTGTGTTTTTTCTTGGAGTTGTTGATAGCGTAGTTCAATGGCTTGTTGAATGGTTTCTAAAGTATTTTCTTGGGTGGTTTGTTGAATATAGGCTAGTTTTTGAGCGTGTTCATCGTCTAGTTGAATGGAAATTTGCATTTTTTTTCCTATTTTATGGGCAATTACTGTTGACAATGGGCAAGGGCGATCGCTGACAGGATGCGGTCTAGTTATAATATCGGGTTAATGATTGCTTAATTTATGTTACCATTCTCCTTGAATAAACCAAGGTTATTACGACATTTTATTAAGAACTTGTAATATTTTTTGAGCTTGTGTTTTATCTCCCTGTTGCTGAAATAAAGTTACTGATCTTTGTAAGTCAGGGATTCCTTATTTGATAATCTCCTGACATTACATAGACAAGCCCCCACAGGTTATAAGCATCCGCTACTTATTACTACCATTGATTCACTCCGATCTTTTTTTCTTTGAGAGTACCCAATAGGCTTGGAGTAAGAGCTATCGTGTAGTGTGTATTCTCAGGAATAGTGATCACCTTGTCAATTTTGCTGTAGGATGCGTTAGCACCAAACAGATGTCTATCTCCATACCATTTTTTACCCGTAGCCAACTTTATTATATATTGCCCCGGTGGAATGGGTGTTTCGTAGGAATGCCCCTTTAATATCAAGAACCAACAGATCCGTTTACGGCTAATTTTATCCTCTAACTTTATCACCATATTTTCCGCACCAGATGGCGGTATAATTTTGAGGATACTACTCGCAGATTTCCGATCAAAGTTGTACACTCCCTGACCATTCTCAGGAAAGAATACTCTTGATCTTGAAACCCTTGCAGGTTTTTTATTGGGTGGAACTTTTGCGGGTTTGCTATTGGGTGGAACTGGAACTTTTGCGGGGTTGCTATTGGGTGGCTGTTGTTGCGGGAATTGATTATTGTAGGCAATTTCTCGGTTACTAATCGCTTGACTGAAATTAGGATTAAGGCGGATAGCTCGGTCATAATCTGCGATCGCTTTTTGATAATCTCCTAACTTATCGTAGAGAGTTGCTCGGTTATAGTAAGCTTCTGCTGAGTTGGGATTAAAGCGAATATATTGGTTATAATCAGCAAGGGCTTTCTCATATTGCTGTAAACGACTATAGGCGATGCCCCTGTTGCCATAAGCTTGAGCATAGTTAGGATTAAGTCTAATTGCTTCATTAAAATTATTAATGGCAGCCTCTAAATCACCTTGTTGTAGTTGTTTTACTCCCTGATCCAAAAAGTCCTGAGCCGTTGAGGGGGAATTGACTTGAGCGATGGCATTTACAGGCAAATATTGAATGGGTAGAGGGAGAGAAACAAAGCCCAAACCGAGAGATAGGGTCACTAAAATAGAGGAAAGAGGTAGAGACATGATTGATGGCCTTTTGATCAAGTATTGTAGGTTTACATTGAGTTTATTGCTGTAATTTTTTGATAGTTTCTAATATTTTTTGATCCTCTCCTTTAATAAACTAAGTTTTTGTTGTTGATTATTGTTGCCGATTGCTCAGAGTAATTAATTGTTTGTTCCACCACCTTAAACCGCTTATAAAACACTTCACTATTACCCTGTTGACCCAATTTAATAAATATCTCCTCAAGACGCTCTTGACTTAAAATAATATCTGTAGGGTCAGATTCCCCATTAACCCAAGATAAATCAATGGGTTGCTCTGTGACAATTGCCAGAAAATATTCATCTCCTACTGCATCATATTGGAAAAATCGAGCTAGTCCTTCAGACGGGGGTAAACGAAGTCCTTCTGACAGCTTAGTATAAGGAACATAGGCAAATGCTCTTGAAGGACTAAAGAGATAAAAATTTCCTTCTACCGTCTCATTAATTAATAATAAATATTGACCATTGTCAGGTAAATTAACCCATAAATAATGGGGCTTGTTAAGATAAATATAATTACCCTTATCTGGCTCTGGCTTAATTACAGTACCATTCATAACTAGACCCCTTTTTGAACTCCCGTTTGAGGCTCCTCCATTAGGGGATTTTTCTACCTCAAAATTTTCATTAATATCCAGCATCGTTAACTTATTACAAGCAGGTGCAGCAACTTCTTTTGCTAATTCCCAACCCATCCGAGGAAATTTTTTCTCCCATAACCATTGATAAGTCACTTGATGAGGTTCAATTGAATTCTGAGGTTTTCCTTTCTTCTCATATTTAGTAGTAATTAAATTGACACTTAATTCTAATCCATCGTCTATCATCGCTTGTTTAAACACATCTACCATTATTCTCCTAATTCTTTTCGCATATTCATTAATAGTTGCTTCCGTATAATGAAGATTATGCTTATCTTTCATTATTTCGACAATTTCACTTCTTTTTTTATCTTGATTTTTGGGATGATATAGAAGTTGAAATAAACAACTATGATCTTGATTTTTTATCAAACCAGTATTTTGCAATATCTGGTTTAGAAATGCTTTTTGCAATAGGTCTTTATCTTTAGTTCCTATCGTGTCAGGAATGCCAACCATTTTTAGTTCAAAAATAATCAAAAATTAATAGAGATATTTAAAGATTACATCATTTCCTCGGATTTGTCAATATTTTTATGAGAAAGAGAAAGCAATGTTATTAATGGTTATTAAAAGTTATGTACGGTTATTTAGAGCTATTTAAAGTTATTTAGAGTTGTTGGCTGATACCAATTTGTTATTCAGTATCTATTGAATGTTATTTGCTCTGAATGTTTGACTTGAATCATCAACTTAATTAATTCACAGGAGTTGACAGCTAATGCCAGTTTACAACGGTACAATTTACAATGACTTCTTGTTCGGCAGTTTCGGTAATGACACCATGTACGGGAATGAAGGGAATGATAGCATTTACGGCCAAGGGGGCAACGACTACATCGACGGTGGAATAGGCAACGACTACATTGATGGTGGAGATGGTGCAGATATCATCTTCGGCCGCGCTGGAAATGACAATGTCTTCGGCGGAAACGGTAGTGACTTGCTCATTGGCGAAGCGGGTGCTGACACTTTATCAGGCGGAAACGACACTGATTATCTCTTTGGCGGAGCCGACAAGGATGTTCTATTAGGAGGCGCTGGGAATGACTTTGTCTATGGCGGCTATGGCAATGATATCCTCACTGGCGGCACTGGTGCCGATGTCTTTTATTTCGGTTCTCTTCTAGAAGGAGTTGACGTAATCAAGGATTTTCAGCGGGCGAATCTTTTGGTTCGCCTGTTCCAGACGACTGGGGAATTTTTGCTCACTGGTCAAACTAAAAGCATGAACCTTGTTCTCAAGGAACAAAAGATAACGAACAACAAAAAAAGAATTAATTTTTGAGGAGCAACAAAAATGTTCAATCCCTGCAACCCCAAATATCCCTTATTTACTTTTGCTATTGCTTTATTCGTTGGCGGTATTACTAATCCAAGCAGTGCAGCAGAGTTTAAATTTCCTGATCAGGTTGATATTTACGTTAAATCCTTAGGAGGTGGTGCTGGTGCCAATTCTGAGTTTGGTCTTGGGACTACTTCAGAAAACTTTGTTCCAGTTCTTTCAGGATTGCCGAATAATCCATCAACAAACAGTGAGGTTTTTTTGGGGTCTTTTAATCCAGATCAACCAATTCCACTGGCAGTTCTAACTAACTGGAATGGTCAAAGTTTTTTCGCTACAATTGGAAGCACAGATATGGCTTCACAAATAGTTTTTTCAGATCTAGATAATAGCCTTGGTTTCGGAGGAAATACATTTGAGTTACTAGATGCTAATATCTTCTTAGCTCATCTTGATGACGCTGCATCTTTCACTGTAGATGATGATGACGATGATGTTCTTGTTCAGATTCGTGTTGCATCTAAAAGAACGACTCCAGAATCCAGCAGCGTTCTTGCTTATATTACCCTTGGGGGTTTAATGCTAGGGAGTGCTATCCGCAAAGCCAGAAATTGACATACTCCCACCGTCAAGCTACGCTGTGACGGGGGATTCTTGACCTATCACTATCGGAAATTCCTTGTTCAACGAGACAGCTTAGATTCTCAATGTCTCCACTGAAAACCCAGAGGCCGGACTCTCTATTATGCGTTTGGGTCGGTTTCTGTTTGCCCAACAGTACCGTTGAGATAATTTCCCAAATATTGCAACCCTTTTTTAAGAATGTTGATTGCTGCATTATGATCCCTATCTAAGATTGTTTTACAATTAGGGCATTGATGAGTTCTATTGCTTAATGATTTCTGAACTCTCGTCCCACAAACTGAACAATCTTGAGTCGTGAAATGGGGAGTAACAGCAATACAAACAATCCGATAAATCTTGGCAAAATAATTCAACCATTCAGTGAATTGATACCAAGAAGCATCAGAAATCGACTTGGCAAGCTGACGATTTTTGACTAAGTTTCTTACCTTTAAAGCTTCATAGACTACCAGATCATTAGACTGGACTAACGCCAAAGCGTCTTTAATTGCTTTGTCTTTACGTTGTCTTGATACTTTAAGGTGAAGCCTAGCTACTTTTATCCGTTGCTTGTGATAGTTTTTAGACTGTTTCTTTCCTTGACGAAATCGTTTTGATAATCTCCTTTGTGCTTTTTTCAGTCGTTTTTCTGACTTGCTTAAATAACGTGGATTCTCTACAGTATTGCCTTGAGCGTCGGTATAAAACTCTTTTAACCCTAAGTCAATTCCTGTTATTTGTCCCGTTGGTTTATGGTATTCTTGCCGTTCTCCGTCAATTAAAAACTGGCAATAATAACCGTCAGCACGTCTAACAACTCTTACCCGTTTAATCTGTTGCTCTGAATAATAAACTAAGGTCTTTTGACTACACCATAAATCAAATTCTCCTGCTTTAAAGCCATCGGTAAATCTGATTTTACGTCGCTCATCAGATAGTTGGTAGCCTGTTAGTTTGTATTCAACCGAACGGCTATGCTTTTTGAACCGAGGAAACCCCTTTTTCCCTGGTATCTTAGCATGACAATTCTGGTAAAATCGATTAATTGATTGCCAGGCTCTATCAGCAGCCGATTGACGAGCTTGAGAGTTTAATTTGTTAACCCAAGGTGTCTCTTTATTGTTAGCTAGTACCGCACAAAGTTTTTGGAGATCATTGCGGGTTGTCCCTTGATTGTCCATCCAATAACGAACACAAGAGTTACGCACAAACTGAGAAGTTCTAATAGCTTCATCAAGTTTTTGGTATTGTTCTGGTGTCCCGTTTTTTAACTTGGCTTCTACGACTAGCATTGATTAATCTTCGACCCTGGATAAATTAAGTATAACACAGTTTACCTACAAATGGTAGAATTAAAATCGTGCTTTGCGGTTGATATTCTGGTCGGATTTCATCCCCCGCAAAGGTGAGTATCTTGTCGAAAAATCTAGCGGGGGCATTCATCCGACATTTTAGGTAAAACCCAACATCCTCTACTAAGTGAGACTAAGAAATTATGTCTCACTTAGTAGCTTTTTCCTGGTTGCAAGGCTCTGTCCCGACCCACGCAGGAGTCCTAGTTCCTAAGACCCATACTTTTTCTGGCAACAAGACCCGCCGAAGCTCGTTTATCGCGCAAGGAATAGTGGTCAAGATATATTTGTTAAGTAGTCTGACATAAATTCTGTTGTCTATCTTAAGAAATGTAAATTGCCGCAATTCTTACTGACGACCGACTTGAAAGAGGCAGGGGGCAGGAGGGAAAAGTACCACTTTCAGGCTTGGCGGTGCCAACTTTGGCATCGGGACTGACGACCGACGACCGACTCCTTACCCCACAGTTAACTTTACTTTTGTCCAACTACTTAGAGCATCGGTTTTTAGATTTATTCAGCCAACCCTACTTATGAGATGCACCCGAAAAAATAAATCTGATTTGTGCATAAAAACTAAAGACTATAACATTAGAAAACTAAACCTGTTATAATCGGGGCAAAAATAAATGCTTGTAATCCTAATTAGAACATGGTCAATAGTATTTTAATGATTCCTGTTCATTTGGATGCTCTTTATCTGAAAAGAGAGCGCCTAGTTATAGAGGCGATGGCAGATTTGAGCATAATTCCTTATTTTAATAGAAAAAGAGACGTAAATCCGAATATTGCTCATATCAGCGAGGAGATTGTTTCCCAACCCTTTCAAAATCAAAATCTCTACCTGAAAGCAGGAATCCATTTACATTGGGCGTTACCCGATGCTTTAACAAAAGGTATTCAAGATAGCGATAAAAAGACAGTTTTCCCATCAGTTCCTAATCGCTGGTTAGTAACACGCACTCTTAACGGCAAAAAACGTCAATGGGTGGTGGAGAGTGATTATCTTTATCGGGAAGGAGAAGGGGAGCAGTTAGGTAGTATTGCTTATCCCATTGAGATAAAGAATGGTAATGGTAATCATCAACCATTTCGCTATTTAGGTCGCAAACTGCCTATAGAAGCTTGGTTAGAAAATGATCCCAAGGCTGAATACTTACCCTTATTAACGGCGGTAGGTTATGGTGAACCGACTTTTGCGGCTTTTTATCCCAATTGTCACAGCGTTTTTGGATTTTATGATGATTATTCTCCTGAAAATACTGATGGGTTACAGTATGATGTGATTGCGTGGTATAGTCACTTAGAAAAGGATTATTTCAATCAGTTTATTCAGTTAAAATTAAAATTAAAAGATAAATTGAGTACACAGGAATTAATCAAAGCGATACAAGAGGAATTCAAGTGGGACATTCCCGTTAAAAGCAATGAACAAATACCTCAAAGAATACTTTGCTATGCCCGCTTAAAGTTTGCTTCTCCAACCAATACAGAGAAAGAAATTTCGGTAGAAGTGGCTGTAGGAAATACGGGAACGGAGGCATTATCTGCTTATTTAGGTCAAAAAATTGACAACAATTCTCAATCTATTATTGAAGATCAATTAGAAGCTTTAACCCTATCTTCTAGTCTAGAACATCGGCAGTTGGATCTAACAGCTAAGTTTGAGGAAGCACGCCATGAAAAAGGGTTTAATGCGGTCTCATCTGGCACAATATGGACAATTACTTTAGGAAGCACAAACGCTACAACAGCAAATGCTGAAGATGCTCAAGCTCAGAGCGAAGTTACTTTACCCGATAATATAGCTCCTAAACTGAATCAGCTTAATCTATCTCAACAGAAATATGACTGTACTTTCGATGAAATTGAGTCAATGCGTCGGCAACTCTTTTCTGATTGGTATAAGTATATGTTAAGTGTTTATCCCCCCCAAGGTAGCACCGCTCAGTATCCTGATATTGATGAAGTTAAATATTATATTGAGGAGAAGGGAATTGAACCTTTAAAGGCAAAACTGAATAATCTAGAGAATTATGAAAAGTTATTGAATGAATCTTTAACTCAATTACAACAGGCGATCACTCAAGCAAATATTACCCAGTGTAAATTAAAAGTTAGTGATATTTTAGACTGGGAAAAATTGATTAATCAGTTAGAACAGGAAACAACAGAGCCGATTAAAATAATTAAGCAGTTAATCCCAGATTTGGCCAGTAAAATTGCAGGGAAAAATCAAGGAGAAATTATAGATGCCTTAAATTTAATTTTGACTAAAAGGGACTTTTACCAAGAAGATGTATTCAAGGCAATTGCCCAAGTATTATTAGAGAAAAAACCCAATTTAATTGATTGTAACGAAGAAGAATTAGTCCGTTGCAATCGTCTGCTTTTAGAAGTTTCTTTCCCTCAGCTAATTTTAAAAGCTCCACCACCTTACACCCTGAAACCTATTGCCAGTTCCCGTTATTGGCAACCAACAGAACCGGTTATCTTGATGGTGGGGGAAGGGGTAAAACCCACCATTCGCCATGGACAAGATGGAAGATTGAGGGATGATGGACTGTTAGAATGTGAGATTTTACAACAGGAAGAGGACATTTTTCTCAATGGATTTTCGTCTATTCTCGGTAAGATTGATCAGATAGAAAACAATAAAACAGGGGAACATATTGGCTTTAACACTTGGGAAGAACAACCTTGGCATCCGTTTTTACTAGAGTGGGAGGTAGAAGTTTTTCCCCTCCAAAATGGCTGTAATCATGGCATCTATAATCATCAATATGATGCTGAGTTTATTACGGGTAATTATACCTTGAAAGAAAACGAGCCAGAGCTTTCTTTACAGTACGGAAAGGGGGCTGTTCTTAAAGCTGCTAATGTTTATAGTGGTCGGAGTATTTTAACACCCCATGCCGGAATTAAGCTTAAGGAAAAAATAGAAGTTTATTTAAAGAAACAATTACCTGATGAGGCTAAAGAATATTACGAACTAAACCTGTCTGAACAAGAAGAAGCTTACCAAAAAAGAATCCAAGATTGGTATAAGGACAAACCAAATTCTTTGACCAACTTAGACCAACAAGAAAAGATTCAAGCCATTCAAGCTTGGTATGAGCAAAAACCCTGTTATGATCCTAGTAATCCTAATTTAATTTTCACTAATCTATTCTCGGATCAAAAAGCTAAAGACCCCATTTATACTGCCATTAGAGCTTATCAAAATCTTTTAAGCCTAAATTGTCTATCTCAAGCTTTAGGAGGGTTTAACGAGGCTTTATTGATGCACAAACAGACCTTACAGTTACCTATTGCTGATCCTTTAGGATTTAATGATTATCAGCCTTTTACAAATGAAATAAAAGAAATGGTACAACAAAGTGTCCGTAGTGCGCCAGAACCTTTAAATGATTTTAACCCAATTCGCTCAGGGGTAATGAAGATTTTGCGGTTACGGTTGGTGGATACTTTTGGACAAGTGAAGGATTTAGATATTAGAAATATTATCACTCCTGAACAGATGACGACTCCAGGCAGTCCCTATCTGATATCTTTACCCCCTCGTTTGGTACAACCGGCGCGTATTAATTTCCGTTGGTTATCTGCAATTGAAGGGGAACAGGAAATGAATAGTCATCCAGCTACTACTCCTATTTGTGGCTGGATATTGCCTAATAATTTAGATAATAGTCTCGCTATCTATGATAATCAAGGTAAGGCGTTGGGTTCGATTAATCAATTAGCAAAATGGCAAGCTGCGCCGGGGGAAAATACGGTTATCCCCTTTGATAAAATTGATGATCATTTACAAAAAGTGATTAACTATATTATTAAGCAGGGGGCAGAATTTTTGTCTAATTTTATTTCGGCTTTAGATAGTGGTTTAGAAAACATTGATCCCGAAAATTCAGCGCAAAATCAAGGTTTAGTACTGTTAATGGGACGACCTATTGCCCTAGTCAGAGCTTCTTTAAATTTGGAATTAGAGGGACTTCCAGCTATTAACCAAGATTGGGGGGTATTTTGGCAAGATTTAAGACGTAATTTCCGAGAAACGGATGGCTTTGAAAAGGTCAAGTTTCCAATTCGTTTAGGGGAATATAAACAGTTAAATGATGGTTTATTAGGTTATTGGTTGGAAGGGGATAATGGAAGTCTCAAGGATGTATTTTATGCCCCTCAAAGTGATTTAGAGGGAATTAATCATCCTGCTATTGAATTTCATAATGGTAACAATCCTTGGCATATTGATCTTAATCTAAAAGATTCACCCACTTTATTGACTATGCTCATCGATCCCAGAGGAAAAGTTCACGCAACTACTGGAATTTTACCGACGAAATCAATTGATATTCCCCTGGATCAATATCAACAAGCGTTAGAGAAAATAGAAATTACTTTCTTCTCTGCTCCTATCTTGACAGATTATGGTAAGATTAATTTAGCTTTACCTGATGAAGTCGGTTATCAGTGGTCATGGTTAGAGAAAGAAAAAGAGCAATGGTCAACTGCTGACAAAATAGGTCAAACTAATGTTAATGCTATCTTCTCTGGCAAGCAAGAAATTCGAGAGGGATGGTTAAAGTTAAGCCTAAAAAAAGAGCCACCAAACCCTAATAGTCCTAATCCCTAACTTTATTCAAGATTCACCCGCTAATTTTTTAAATCAAGGAGTATCAATTATGAGTAACACTAATGACTTAGTTCTACATCTAAAACTAGATACCATTATCCCCGATGCAGACAATCAAAGAGTTCGTAGTGCTTTTTTAAGTGAGAATGTTTCAGCTTCTACTGAGAGCCAATATAGTGTTCATGGTAATCCCCAAGTTGTGAGTGATGAACATTTTGGCAGTTGTTTCATTTTTGATGGAAGACAAGACTATATAGAAATTCCTAATTCAGAGGACATTAACTTTGCAACTAATCAAGATTTTACCGTTGCCAGTTGGATAAAAATAGCCAAAGAACAACCATTTAAAACCAATGGTGACAACGATATTATTGAAAAATGGAATGGTAGTGGAGGTTATCCCTATGTCATCAGATATATTCCTGATAACCAAACAATCTGTGCGGCAAGATATGATGGTTCTAATAATCCCTCTATCACCACCACAACTAAACTTAATAGTGAGCAATTATATCACATTGCTTTTGTTAAAGAAGGGAGCAAGTTGCGGCTTTATTTAGATGGACGTGAAGAAAATAGTACGGATGATACAACCCAATCTCAAACACAAAATGATTCACCTCTTTATCTAGCACGTAGAGGAGGAAGCAATGAAGCTTATGCTAACTATTTTGCGGGAACAATTGCTCATCTCCGCATCTATAAAAAGGCATTATCTCCAGAAGAAATTAAACAGGATATAAATGATAATTTAACGGTGATCGCCGCTTTTAATCTTGCCTATCCTCTTGATTTTGACTTATATGAAGGGGACAATAAAGAGTCCATTATCTTTATTGAAAATGATACTAAGGGAGAAGAACTGGTTTTTGAAATTCAAAATGATACAGAACAAGAGATTACTTTACCAGCAAAAAGTGGAGCAGTCACTCAAAATAATTATCATTTTGAATTAAGATTTAGACCTGATACTCTATCGCCTAAATCTTTACAGCAATTGGCTTTAAAACCCCAAAGTAATTGGAGTATGAGTTCTCCTGTTACTCAAGCAGATGGGATAGTTTCTCTCTATTTCTTAACAACTAATACTACTTTATCAGCTAATGAGGTCGTTACTTTAACCCTGCCAAACGTCAGTGCTTCAGCAGCGGGAGGGGCGAGAACAACCAGAGTTGAGTTTTTATGTCCAGAGTTTACTTATCAAGGAGAGACTTTAACTCATTATTATCGAGAAAAAAAACTCAGCGTTATCGATCATCGAGGGAAGAAAAATATTCCGCTTCATGTCAGTTTTGTAGGCTCTAATCGGATTTTGAATGATGGCACAACGACAAATAAGTTAACTTTGCGAATTGTTAATGTATTAAAAGATAAATCTATTCCTTTGATTCCAGATAGTAAGGGGGATAATGCCTCTAAGTTTATTATCTCTTTTGATGTTCAAGAAGCAAATCAAAATAAGGATTGGGCTTTGGGAACCACAAGTCAGGTACAAGGAATAGGGATTCAAGGAAAAGATTTTCGACTGAGGGCAAGACATATAGAGGAGTGGAAAATTGTTAAAGAGACTCAAGGACAGTCGCCAACTTGGACAATAACTAATCAAAATGAAGAAAACGTTGAGTTACGACAGGAACAGGGTATTGAATTAACAATTAACAATATCATTTCTTCTCTTCCTTCCGGTCAGACCAATCTTTATATACGCTATGAAAATATTCCGGGTTATTGGGATGGAACTTTTATTTGCACCATAGAGAAAATGCCCATTTTATATAAGGAAGGTAATGTAGGGATTGGTATCAGCGACCCAGGGAAATTCAAATTAAACGTACAGGGAGGCGATCTCAATGTTAGCGGCACAATTTACCGAGGTGGAAATCCTCTGATTTATGAAAATTATGAGATTTATTTAAGAGGTTCTGCTTTTGACTCTCCCGAAGGAAATAATACGTTTTTAAAAATTGCTAATGTTGCAATTACTATGACTAATAACAGGGGATTAAATACAGTTATTCTTCGTCCTGATGGTAGTTATAAAAAAGGCACTTCTCATGATATTTTTGCCGATAAAAGTTATTGGAATGATTGGGCAAATTGGATTAATGATCAAAACAATGTTGCTAATGGTGATGTTGTTGCAGTAGCTAGTTGGGATGCTATAAGGAATGCTCCTAGAGGTGGAGCTGCAGAAACTTTATTGACCTCCATTAAGGCTTTCAGGGCTTTTGAGGCAGAAAAAGGTGAATTTCCTGAGCGTTCTCCCTATGTTCTCTTATTTGTCAAAGGACGAGCGGGAGCAATGGAAGTCTGTCAACCCCATAAAGGACTTAATGCTCATCTGAAAACAACTTACTATGAACTGTTGAATTATGATAATACTTCAGTCGTTTTAAGGGGAATGATTATAATGTGGGCTGGGGATGTCAATCAAATTCCTGTTGGTTGGGCTTTATGTGATGGCCAGAATGGTACACCCGATTTGCGAGATCGGTTTATAGTAGGTGCAGGATCTAACTATGGAGTTAAGACTACTGGGGGTCAGGCTACTGTAACCCTAACCGAAGCACAAATGCCTCCTCACAGACATACTGGAACAGCAGAAAGTAGTCAGCACCGGCATATCATCCCAACGGATAGTGGTGGTGGTGGAGAAGGTTGGGGGCAGGAGAGAATGATACAAGCAAATGTTTATAACAATGCAAATAATTGGGCTAATGCAAACAGCTACGCCTATACATACGGAGACCCTGTGGCACAATGGACTCCTAATTCAGCACCGACTGGGGGAAAGGGGGAACATACTCATAACTTGGCTATCAATCAAAGTGGTGCTGGACAAGCACATAACAACATCCCACCCTATTATGCGTTAGCCTATATTATGAAGCTATAGCCTTTTATTTTGCTCCAAATTAGCTAAAAAATGATGGAACATAAAAAGCGATCGCACTTCATCCCACTCCCAATTCTCAGAGGAATTTCTTATGATACAGACTTACCCTATTTCTAAAACTATCACCACCCTAGAAGCTCTTGAACAAAAGTTCAAATTATCTCCTACAGATAATGAGCTATTCTTTCAGGAATGGCAACAGGACTTACCTGAACTAACGGATCAAGAAAAAGAAACCCTAGAGCAAATTAAAAGACGGTTTTTACGTCATAGAAAACGAGTTTCTCTCACCGAAGGAGTTATCAATCAATTACTCATTTCTCCTTTACTGACATTAGCGGGTTTATATGATGAACCTTTCTATGTCACCACGGAAGCAAGTGTTGAGCTAGAAATAGAAGAAGAGGAGGAAATCTTACGGGGGAGAATAGATACTTTAATTATTGCTCCACAACTGTGGGTGTTAATCATTGAGTCTAAATCTACCATTGCTTTTCCCGTTGCATTACCGCAAATAATGACTTACATGATGGCAAATCCTAACCCTCAAATACCGGTCTACGGTTTGATAGGTAACGGTGATGAATTTATGTTTATTAAAATGCTGACTCAAGGCGTTCCTCAATATGACTTTTCTAACATTTTTTCCCTGCTTTTACCCCGGAGAAATCAGTTAGAGGATATATTGCAAATTCTCAAACAAATTGCTAAAATTATGATCATAAATATGACGGGGTAAATCGGGAAAACTTGTTAAGCGATCGCCTCCAATTCACCCCCCACCCTAAGAGGATGATTAACCATGACATTATTGAATTACTTTTAAAAGCTCGTCAAAGTGTTTCCGCAGCACAAGTATTACTCGATATTCTTAGTGAAATTACAAGAGGTAATCAATCATGATCCTGCAAACAGAAAAAAAATACTATACCCCCGAAGAATACTTAACTTTAGAGGAAAAAGCAACAGACAAACATGAATACCGAGATGGAGAAATTGTAGTTATGCCGGGAGGGACAACGAATCATAATCAAATTGCAGGGAATTTTTACAAGCGATTTCCTCTCAACATTCAAAAACAAGATTACTATGTTTATATGAATGATGTCCGCTTGTGGATACCTCAATATCGTCTTTATACCTATCCTGATGTGATGGTTATTAAGGGAAAACCTATCTATGAAGGAAAAGGGATAACTAATGTAACAAATCCTTTAATTATTGTCGAAGTTCTTTCTCGCTCAACCAGAGATTATGATCTGCTTCGCAGCGCCGTAGGCGTTCGGACAGATAAATTTGAATTTTATCGTTCTATTCCCGAGTTTCAAGAATATATTTTAATTGATCAATATCGCTTTTATGCAACTCAATATTTTAAGCAGGGGGATGGTAAATGGATTTTTAGTGATTATAAAGGAGAAGAATCTCTGTTAAAATTGGCTTCAGATGAGTTTGAAATTTCCTTGAAAGATTTGTATGCAAGAGTTGATTTTGAATTAGATGAAGGGTAAAATAGGAGACTTTATTTATGATTCAATTATTACCAAAATTAATCACCTTTGATGAGTTTATCGAATGGCTACCGGAAAATCGCCATTATGAATTACATGAAGGAATAATTATCGAGATGCAACCCACAGGACAACATGAGGATATTACTAGCTTTCTTACCCAAGAATTAACCTTAGAATACCTGAGGATGAATTTACCCTATCGCATTCCGCCGAAAGCTTTAGTTAAGTTAAAGGATAAGGAAACGGGTTATAATCCAGATTTGTTACTAATTAATCGTCAAAATCTGATCAATGAGCCATTATGGGAGAAAAAATCAACTCTTATTAATGGGGAATCTATTCCTTTAGTCATTGAAGTTGTTAGTAGTAATTGGCGGGATGATTATGGTTATAAATTAGTTGATTATGAGGCGATGGGTATTAAGGAATATTGGATTGTAGATTATTTAGGCATAGGTGGAGTGCGTTTTATTGGACAGCCAAAACAACCGACTCTTTCTATTTATCAACTGATCGATGGGGAGTATCAAGTACAACAATTTAGGGGAAAGGATTTAATTAATAAATCACTAATCTTTCCTGAGTTAAATTTAACGGCTGAACAAGTTTTTCAAGGGCAAAAGTAAATTTTTAATTTTTATTAAAAATGATGTACTATGCTTCTAAATCAAAGTAACCAAGGATAGTTAACCATGACATTAACGATTGTCAATGATACCCTAAAAACCATTCTCGCTCGACTGAAACGAGAATTAAAAAATCATTACGGTGATCGCCTTAAACAGTTGATCATGTTTGGTTCTCAGGCCAGGGGTGACGCACATCCAGACTCTGATATTGATGTCTTAGTGGTTCTTAAAGGAGAAGTAAATGCCAGTGAAGAAATTGAAAAAACTGGATTCATTATAGCCAGTTTATCTTTAGAAAAAGATTCGGTAATCAGTTGTATATTTATGGATGAATACCGATTCATTCATCGTTCTGGTCCTTTGCTTAGGAATATTCGTAAAGAGGGAATAATTCTATGACAGAAGATCAGATTGAATTACTTTTAAAAGCTCGTCAGCTTCCAAGAAAAATGAAAAGCGATCGCAGACAAATCTTCCCCTTCTTCACAATTTATTAATCTATTAACAGGTAGGTCAAATCATGGGAAACTTCCAAGCTATAAAAATCGAAACAGACGATCGAGTTGAGTTTAAAGACAATGTTATTAATGTCATTACAATTAATACCACACAAACGCCTACCATAACAAATTACTATCAATCTATACTCAAAGCGGCTTTAACAACTTTTAAGCTTAAAACCGAACTAACTCCCATTACGATGGACAATAAGATAATAGATGAATTTAATAATTCAATGAAATCCCTATGGGGAGAAACCTGCCAATTCAATCAATGCCTCATTGGCTATATCTTACAAGACACCCATCTTTCTAAAGATGTTGACACACTTTTAGCTCGAATAGCCGATGAAGAAAATAAATACTACTGGAAATGGCTCGACGGTAACAATGAGGTAAAAGATACTCCTGGCAATCAAATAATACTGAACCGATTACGCATTGTAAATGCAAATTTGCTCAATAAAATTTTTGTAAGATTTGATAATAGTACAGGTAATAAGATAGGAGGAAAACACTGGATAACAAATGAAAAACCCCTTCAGGATCAAACCTTAATCGTGCCAGCCATTGCTATCAGCCCAGAGGGATCTTATACAAATGGCACTGACTTATATTACGGTGTTTATGTAAATCCTAACGCTAGATTGCTTTTTCTGGATAATAGTGAAGATACCCAAAGATATAAATACGGAAAAAAAGATGGTTCTAATGATTATGAGATAAAGCGAACTTACAAGTATGATGAAAAAATAAAAAATAAAGATGAAGAGCGTGATAACGAAGACGCTGAATATTTTTTAGGAAAAGGAAATGAGCAATATCGTTATTTGTGGGAATTAAGAGGTCAAATCAATAAGTTGGGTGATAAGGAGAAGGGGAAGAATACTGTAACTAAAACTATACAAAATGTCTTTCAGTTGAAAACAGAGAGTAACTTGTTGAAGAACAGAATTCATTTCAAAAAGGATGATGGAAAAGATGATACTGAAAGAAATGATAAAGAAACAGAAAAAGCTAAAGACTTAGCACATCAGGCGGCTTGCGAGCTTCCTAAGGGAAACTATCACTGTTTTTACCACGATAACGGGGGAACTTTAATGGGGCATATCTCCGCCGTAAATATAGGCGAGGGAGGGCGTGGAAGTAGTGGCTATCCTATGCGTGCCGATAGGGTGAATGAGGTAAACTATAAATGGTTAATTAATTTGCTTGATGGAGATGCAAATTTTCCCTTAGCAAAATTATGGAGTTATGTGTTTGAATTAAATCCAGATTGTCTAGTAACGTCTCCTCCAGCAATTAAACAAAACCGCACAACTAACAAACCTGATGCTTTCTACCCTACTAATTGGCCTTACGACAAAGTCAAAAAAGATGGATTTAAAAATCCTGTCATTGGTAGTATAAATAGTTTGATTCAATATTATAAAACATTTAATCAGTCAGCAACTAAGAGAAATAATCCTAGCCAAGACCCATTTCCGCCTCGCGTTACGAATCCGAGCATTCCTGGTTATGATTATAAATTTGATATCAAAAAAATTGAAATATCTGTAAAGTTAGACAATACTGGCTACCGGGTATGGAAAAAGTTCAACGCTGGTGGACAAGACCTCACTTTAGGTTTTAACGAAAATGAACGAGTAGATGCGGGGAAAACGATGGCAGAAGCCTTGAGTGATTTTCATGTATATCCTGGGATGAAAGCCAGTAATATCACGCCTAAAATAACTGATTCTAAATTATCGGCTACCTCCTTTGCTAAATATGTACTAGGACAGCTTAATGATGATGATGTTAAGAAGCAATGGCGCAAAGATAATAAACTAGATGCAAATGCTACTGTTGATGCTTCTAGTTTAAAAACCGATCAAGAATGGTGTCACCTGTTTGGTCATGGGGATGGCGGTCCAGAAGAATTGGGTAATTTTGTTTCTGGTAGCAAACACTGCAACACTGAACAACTGGCGATTGAAACTGGTCAACGTCGCGTCAGTCAAAATGAAACCGATTTTACAGCAGTTGAACGAGGTAAATTAAAAGCCCGAATTACGGCTTATTTGATACCGAATGCGGGTACATGGGTAACAGGAGGAAGTTATACGCAAAAAAGTTTAAATGAAAAATTAGGTATTGACAAGGAAAATCCTCAGCTGGACTTAGTAACACAAAGAGATAAATTTTTTGAAGGCGTGCCGTTAGCAAAGCCAGTTAAATATAGATTAAAAACAGATGGTTCTGGTAACATAGATGATCAGGCTCTTAGAACAGCTTTTAAAGCCTTGTCAGATGAAATTAGTAGTCCTGCTACTGATGCAAAAAAAAAGAAACAGCTTTTCCAATTCCGGCACAATTTAGAAAGACATTTTTTCATGTATCTACCAATAGCCCGTTGGATGCGCTACAAGCTTTATTATGATGGGAAAAAAGTGTTTGACCACATCTACGATGCTCAAAGTGAAAGCATAAACTTACATGAATGCCAGATCCTTGATTACATGGTAGAAAGAGCGTTATATATAGCAATGGGTAAAGAGTCTGAGTACAAGCAAAAAATTAAAAGCCGTGTAGAAAAACTGCTACCTAGCGAGGAAGAAGCGGGGATTATCGGCAGAGTTTTAGATTTAGATCAAAAACTACATGAAATCCGCAATAACCTGAATTCAATAGAGGGGTTTGCAGAACAAATAGCAGGGGAAATGTCCACAATAAAGGACCGTCTAAAAGTGCTTAATCCTGATTTTCCAAACATAAAACTAGATCAACCAACAACAAATTGCAGCCACCTAGAAACAGCGCTTAAAACGGCCAATACTGACATTGAATCCCAAAGAATTATTTACACTGAAATTGAAAAAGATTTTAACAAGATGACCGTAGAACAGCAAAATCAAAGCCAACTTAAATTGATTATTACAGACACAGGTTTGGGGATGAAAATTCAGAATTTGAAGACAAAGGTTGAGGACATACAGAAAAGTCAAGCAACTATACAAACTGACATTGAGAATATGAAAAAAGAACTTGCGAAGGAAAAACCTGATAAAACAGTAATGGAAGTTGACAGTATTGAAGAAAAAGCCAGAGGAGTTAAGAGAAAGCTTGAAGAAATAAAAGAAGATCAATCAACTTTATCTGAGCATGACAGGAGAAAACTAAGAAAACAACAAAGTATGCTTTTAAATGCTAAGAAACTGTAAATCAATCTATCCCATTAAAAAACCAACCTACTTACATGAGCAATCCCCACCTTCAATCCATCAAAAACCAACTCAACTTAGGTCATTTGACACTGGATCAGAATGCCATCGGTTCAGCTTTAGCTAATCAACTTCAACAAGCCTTTTCTGGAGAAATATTACAACTTGAAGGAGTAAAACAACCCATCACTGAAACGGATGATTCCTTGCATTTTCAAGCAAGAATACCTTCATTACTGGGAGTAAGACTGCAAGCTGTTGAGGGCATCTTTTTTGTATATAATGGTCAGTTAGAATACCTTCTAAAAGCCACTCTCCCGAAGGTTTGGGATTTTTCTTGGTCTTATCCAGACCTTCCCGATTATACTAATTTTGGCAACGATCCAGATGCGGGTAATCAATCCTCACTTTTTTACGACTTACGATTTCCCGCTGATAAGCCGATGGTACTGGTTTTTTCTTCCCACAATTTTCAGACAGATCAAACCCCAAAATCCTATCTCACATTACTAGATACTACCTTAAATATTAGTAAAATTCATCAGGGGCTAAATTTTGTTTCAGAGATAGCACTTTCAGAGATGCCACTTTTACATACACTAATAGAATATGCGGGTTATAAAGATTCATCTTTACCTTTTTATGGATATATAAATCAACAACCTGAATACGAAGAAATACGCTTAGAGATAGAACTAAATTTTACTAAAACCTATGAAAATATTTTCAGTTTTGGGATTTATTCACTTGTCTTGCATACCAGCATCTCTCTTTATGCTAACTATATAGGATCGGGGATTAGCTTTTTAGGGAGAGTTACCATAGGAACCTCAAAAACACCTAAAAACGTAGAGATAGTCTGGCCCGTAGGGAGTACACAACTCATCATCGAAAATGCAGAACCTATTCCTTTTCCCGGTTTCGATACTTTTACTAACTTATTAAGTGGTCATTTACCTAACAATAGCGATACCTTTCCTCTGGCAATAAACTCATTAAGTACCCTAGAAATTCGTGAATTATCCTTACACTTATCCCTAAGTCCACTGAAGGTATCTTATATTGTCTTAAGTATCGGTACCACAGCAAACTGGAATCAACCCTTATTAGGAAAAGCATTAACAATTGAAGGTTTATTATTACGATGGGAAGTTAGCCCCGGAGATCCGACTCCTATTCGTTTTTATCTTCTATCCGCTTTCAATGTGGGAGGGGGTTTAGTAAACGCTTCAGCTGTCTTTCCCGACTTTGCTTTTTATGGTGAACTTGGCTTATATCAAACCATCGCCCTAGAGCAAATCATTGAGGAAATAATCCCCAATGCTCACCTGCCACACATCTCTATATTAGACCTTGCGATAAGTGCTGATATCAAACAAGGGTTATACGCCTTTGAAATAGAGATGGCTAGTGATTGGGAATTGAACTTGGGAGGAACTTCTATCTTACCCCTTAAATATTTACATCTAGAGATAGAAAAGAACCTTGGTGGTAGCTTTGCTACAATTAACAGTGTTCTGACTATTGCCGGGGTAGATATGATTCTGCTGGCGACTAATGCCAACGAAAGTGGGGGTTGGACTTTTGCCGGAAGTACCAGACCTGGACAGCAAATTCCCATCGGACTGTTAATAAAAGATTTAGTAACAACCTTTGGAATAACAGATGAAGGTTTTCCCAAAGCTATTGAGGGATTAGTGGTTGAAAATATAGCAACTTATTTCAATACTGAAACAAAAAATTTCTACTTTACCTGTGAATCTATATTGGAGATCGAAGAAGAAATAATTGATGTAATTCTTCAAATTAATATTACCCAACAATTAGACGGCTCTTATAAAAAACACTTTGATGGACATATCACTATTGGGAGCTTAAAATTTGCCCTCATTTTCGATACTGACCAAACCTCTACCAAATTCCTTGCTGCTTACCATGATGACCAGACGGTAAAAGTTAAAGACCTGATTGGTTATATTGATTCTCAGCTAAAAAATGATATACCAGAAGGACTAGAAATCAACCTGAAAGATGCTTTATTTGCCTATTCTAAACAACAAACCTTAACTAATTTTCTCTTTGGTTTAAATATTGATGGTGGCATTAACCTCTCTAACCTACCCCTAGTCGGACAAGAATTTCCTCCCAATCAAACCCTGAAAATTTCCCTACAAATCTTAGCAACTAAAGCTGATTTTACAGCCCCAGAATTACAAGCCTTAAACACTTTATATACCGACGGAGGCATTAAACTACCCACCACCGATATTAACCAACGTCTCGACCTTATCCCCTCGCTTCAATTCGGAAGCGAAATCCAACAATTAGAACTCCCCATCACCATCAATAAACAGACGGGTCAAATAGAAGGAACAACCCCCCCACGGGATAATAACCTTTCTCCCCCAGTCGTCACCCCTTCCTCTACTCCCACCCCAATTAGTGATAGTACCAAATGGTTTACACTGCAAAAAAGCTTGGGTCCCGTCCACTTTCAAAGAATTGGTCTGAAATACCAAGACTCAAAAATCTGGGTTTTATTAGATGCCAGTCTTAACCTAGCCGGACTTTCCCTCTCCCTCGATGGACTTGCCGTTAACTCCCCCCTCAATCAATTTGACCCCAAATTTGACCTTAAAGGCATCGGCATCGACTACAAAGGCAGCGACACCCTAGAAATCGGTGGCGCATTCCTCAGAACTACCCGAAACGGCATAGACGAATACAACGGGGCCGCCGTTATCAAATTTAACGTCAAAGCCAAAACCCTCAACCTTTCCGCCATAGGGTCCTATGCTTATTTTCAAGGACATCCCTCCCTCTTTATCTACGCCATTCTTGACTACCCCATCGGTGGACCCTCTTTCTTCTTCGTCACCGGATTAGCCGCCGGCTTTGGCTATAACCGCGCCCTCAAAGTCCCCACCATTGACCAAGTTGCCACCTTCCCCCTCGTCGCCGAAGCGGTTAACCCTCCTCCGGCTGAGGGTTCTAACTCAGACCAAGCCGCCCGACTCACAGGAGAACTAACCAAACTCCGAGACTATATCCCCCCCGAAACTGGGCAAATATTCCTCGCCATCGGCATTAAATTCACCTCTTTTAAACTGATTGACTCTTTTCTCCTGCTTACCGTCGCTTTTGGTAATCGTTTTGAACTTAATATACTTGGTTTAGCCACCCTCATCGCCCCCCCAAATGTAGGCGCAGGAGTCCCCCCGGTTGCCCAAGTACAACTAGCCATCAAAGCCAGTTTTCTGCCCGCCGAAGGATTTATCGGCGTTATTGCCCAACTTACTCCTAACTCTTATATCCTTTCTCAAGCTTGTCATCTCACCGGAGGATTTGCCTTTTATGGCTGGTTTGCCCCTAACGTCCATGAGGGAGATTTTGTCCTCACTTTAGGGGGTTATCATCCCCTCTTTAAAGTCCCAGACCATTACCCGAAAGTACCTCGCCTTGGGCTTAATTGGCAAGTTAGCAGTGAACTTTATATCAAAGCAGATGCTTATTTTGCCCTGACTCCTTCCGCTATCATGGCCGGGGGACACCTCCAAGCTACTTGGAATAGTGGTCCTCTGAGTGCTTGGTTCAACGCCGGGGCAGATTTTCTCATGTCTTGGAAACCCTATCACTACGATATTTCTATCTATATTGATATGGGGGTTTCCTATACTTTCCAATTTTTCGGGACTCAGCATATTACCGTTCAATTAGGGGCAGATTTACACATCTGGGGACCCGAATTTACAGGTATTGCCCATATTCATCTTTGGATTATCTCTTTTGATGTGAGCTTTGGTAGCAGTGCCTCGCAAGCACCCACAGCCATTGACTGGAATGAGTTTAAAACCTCTTTTCTCCCTGCTGCTGATGCTATTTGTACCATTGCCGTTAAAGAGGGTTTAGTCAGAAAAGTTAATCAAGACGATAAAACAGATTTAGGGAACATTAATCCTAAAGATTTCTGCTTAGTCGCTAATTCAGTCATTCCTATTAAAACTTGTAATGTTAATCTTAATACTCAGGAAATTAATACCCAGTTTGGCATCGGTTCCATGGCAGTAACAGCCTCTGAGCTAATCTCAGAATTAACGATTACTATTAATAAAAATGGTACAACGCTAAACTCAACAGAATTTGACGAAGATTTTGCTTGTACTCCCCTATTTAAAAAAGTTCCCGTCGCACTTTGGGGCGAATCTTTAACCCCTAGTTTGAATGGTAATCAATTTATTGAAAATACCCTATCTGGATTAGAAATTAAACCTAAAAAACAACCAGAACTGGGGGCAACTCAAGCCATTAATCGCAGTAAATTACAATTTAGCACTACTTCAATTAATAATGCTTATCATTGGCGAACGATTAGCACTTTTCAGGAGGAAACCACTAAAAACATTAGTAACACTATTGTAGATAATGCAGTCAACAACACCAGAGATAATTTACTAAAAGCACTAAATTTGAAAAGTGAAGAAATTGATCTCAGTGCAACAATTGCCGATCATTTATTAGGTTCACCTAAAATTGGAGTTTTAGTTAATTAATTATTATTAAAGGAGTCAAAAATGCCAGAAACTACCACAACTGAACCCACTAAAATTGAATTTATTCAGTATCATCAACCAGCTTTAAAAGATGGTGACTATGAAATTACTGTTACACAAACCATAGAAAGTGGAGCAAAAATACCTAGAACTACTTTTACAACAGATATTACAACAAACCAGAAAACTAAACCTATTCGTTTTACTGTATCAGGAGAACGCTTTGAATTAAAACCTACAGACATCCACGCTGTATTTCCCCCTGATGGTAGCTTAGGGGAACATTCCAATGTTTTACCCCATATTATCCTAAACCGTAGTACCTTACCTTGGGAACGTCAATCTGTTAGTAATAATAATGATACTGCTTGGTTAGCTTTATTATTATTTGAAGAAACAGAAAACCCCGAATCCAAAATTATTACCCTAGAAACCTTAAAAGATATTAATATTTATACTGCTAAATTTCCTAATTTTAGCCTAGAAAGTGGACAACATGAAGACGATAAAGTAATAATTATTGATGTCCAGAAACAGTTATTAGAAAAAATTTTACCCACTAAAGAAGACTTAACTTATCTTGCTCATGTTCGTCAAGGAACAGATGAGCAAGGAAAATTAATCGGCGATGAATTAGCCGTTATTATTTGTAATAGACTTCCTCAAAAAAGTGGCAGAAGTATCGTCCATCTGGTTTCTTTAGAAGGACGTTATAATAATAACGGTTTTGATTTTCAGGGAGCAGGAGATAATGATAATATTCGTTTAGTTAGCCTAAAAAGTTGGAGTTTTTCTTGTATTGATGAAAAGCAAAGTTTTCAAGGACTTTTGACCCATCTTAACCGAGAACCTAGTACCCTAAGATTGCCACAAGTTAATAATACTGAAGCCGAAAAATATCTATCTATGGGTTATGTTCCCCTACCCCATTTTTTACGACAAGGAGGGAAAACCTTCTCTTGGTATCATAGTCCTTTAATCACAGGAAACAACCCTAACAATAACATCACTTTACCCATTCGTACAGCAGATGAATTAATCATATATAATCCTGATAATGGTATGTTTGATGTTTCATACTCTGCTGCTTGGGAATTAGGAAGATTACTCGCTTTACAGAGTAAAAATTTATCCGTTAGTCTCTATAATTGGAAACGCACTCATAGACAAAGCTTACAAAATGTAGAAACTCATTTACCTGTTTATAATCAACCTAATACAGAACTTCCTGAAAGTATTTATAATTGGTTTGAAGATTTAAATCTTCTTAAAGGTGTACCCTTTAATTATCTCGTTCCCGATGAACTTATGTTACCTGTAGAATCAATTCGTTTCTTCTATCTTGATTCCCTTTGGATAGAATGCTTATTAGATGGAGCCTTTAGTATTGGTCGAGTAACTACATCAGATCATAAACATGATCAAGAAAATAAAACAAATCTTGCTGTTAACAATTACCCCACAGTAACTGGTTTTTTACTCCGTTCAGATGTAGTGTCAGGTTGGCCAGGTTTACTCGTTGATGGTTATAATGAAGATGATACAAAAAAGATTGAACTACTACGGATGGAACGTCTTTCCGCTAATGTTTTAATTAAGGGAGAAATCAAGAGATTAGATATTCACCAAAAACCAGAAACCTTACATTTCGGACTAGACTGGGATGATGAGAATAAAACCTTTTACAAAAAATTAAAAAACTTAGATGGTCAGGAAATTAACAAAAAGGTTGATAATATTCCTTGGAAAGATTCAGAAAAAAGAGTTATAGATATCAATTCACTTACTAACAGGATTAAAGAACAAGTGGACAATAGTAGCTCATTTACCTCTGCACAATTGGCTTTAGAGATGATTGAAGGAGTAGAAAAAGTGAGATTTATTGGTTCTTAAAAACCTATTAACTAGGTAGGCATTAAAAATTATCAGATGCCCCCCTTATTAAGGTAGGGCTGTTTCATTCTCCCATCAGAATATCAAAAGTAAAAGCGATCACTGTCAGGTAAAATGAGAAGTGAACGCGAACTTTTGAAAGATATGTTGAGCTTAATAGAAAAACTAAAACAAGTCAAGGACTTTCGGAA
>NZ_JAPZQM010000683.1:0-11701 GCF_027530565.1 Microcystis sp. LE19-10.1B
TGTCAGTCTGTAGAGCGACCATAAGACCAGAACAGAGTAAATCTGTTAAGGCAGGTGCGGAACCCCGCAAGGGAAAGAAGCAGAAACCTAAATCGTGAGGTTTGGGAATCACCGTCCGTTTACGGCGGTGAGGATGTCAAGGTCAAGTAATTTCTACTACTCTCGTCTCCGACTTACCAGAACTCGGTCAATTAACCGCCAAACAAATCTCTCGCTTAGTTCCTAGAGATTTACACTTTTTGTTATCTCTAATCAAGGGTTGCGCTTGCTTTGGTTTAACCTGAGCAGCTTAGCTTTTGCTGCGCTTTTTTCCGGCTTGAGATTTTGAGTTTTACGGCAACTGCTTGAGTTTTTTTTTAAATTCCCCCTTGACCATCAAGACAGTCGCTACACTATACTCGTTGTCAAACAGCCAAGTTATGGTTCACAATTGTGTCATTTTATGGGTAAATTCACAAAGTGTCACAACCGTTAGTGAAACTTGATCAATCTTTTTCTAACATAAAAGAAAGAGAAATAAAAATGGGGTGATTGAGATGTTTTTAAGCTATCTAGGATTTATCGGATTTTGTGTGATTTTTGGAGCCTTAGTCTTACTAGCTTTTGGAATTTTACAATGGTTGCACATCCCGTCAGGAAATTTAATCGATTGGTTGATTGGGATCGCCAGTTTTTGGTGGTTGTTAGTGATTGTGACTGTTCCTTGGAACATTTATTTTGATGCCCAGGAAGTCATCGCAGAAGCAGCAATTTCTCAAGAAAAAAATATTCCCGTAGATCGGAAACAAGTTGATTATGTTAAGACAGTAGCGCGTTGGTCAATTCGGCTCGCAATCGCCTTACATTTGCTGTCAGGAATTGGACTTTATACCTTAGCAGCAACGGGAATTAGTGCAGTAGGATATGTGAGTTCCGGTGCAACTTTATTATTGACAGCTTTACGTCCGGCGATTCGGGCTTATCAATATTTAGCCGTGCGTTTGTCAATGATTCGAGAACAGATTAAGTATCCCAGAGAGGATGTAGTAGAGTTGCGCGTTCGCGTCTCTAATTTAGAGGCTAATGTGGCAATAATTAGGGAAAAACTCGATACAGAAGCAAATATACAGCAACAAGAAGTCAAAATAACTCGCCAAGAATTAGCCCGTCTGAAAGCCTTACTAGAAAAATTAGAAGCTAAAAATCAGGTTGAACATGAAACCTTATCTCAGGAAGCACAAAATGCGATCGCACAACTGACAGAAGACAGTCAATTTCTCAATCATGTACGAGAGATTATTCGCTTTTTCAAGACAGCTTAGATGAGATTAATTTCTTAAGAGATCTAACCAAGGCTGAAACCTTTACTGTTCCCTGTTCCCTTGTCTCCACAGTTAACTTTAACTTTACCTTTAAGTGGTCGGACAAAAGTAAAGTTAACCGTGGGAGTCAGGAGTCAGGAGTCAGCAAGAATTGCCAGAATTACATTTCTTAAGACAGACGAGAGAATTTATGTCCGACTACTTATCTGATTACTTATGTCCTTTCAAGAGAAGCGAATCATCCCCATAGAAATCGTCAATCCCAACTCGCCAGCCGAACTTTTACTAGCTCTCAATCAATGGCTAGAATTAGAGTTGATTGCCGACAAAAGACTAGAATTAGCAATAAATGCGAGAGAAAATTCAGTTCAAGAAACCCTCGCTCTGACAATAACCACCAGCGTCCCTATATCTAACTTTTTAGAAGGTTTGGGGCAATGGCAGGAGCGAGGCTGGCTGACTGCTTCTCAAATCCGGGTTGTTATAAGAGTGAGAGCTTCCCATCCCTCTCTACTACAAGGTTTAGAACAATGGCTCCAATTAGGATTACTTGGGGAATCTCAAGTCAAGCAACTGTGTCGGGAAAACCTCTCCTGTGTCATGCCTATACTGACAACTGCCCCTACCAGAGAGCCGCTGCCAGACCCCATCTCCTCCCAGCCGCCTCCCCCACCCGCGCTACCTTCTCGACGGCCAGAAGCTCCCCGTAGAATCCCGCCACGGCCGCCAACATCTCCTCGACGGCAGGAAACTCCCAGCCAGTTTGGACAAATGTTACAGTCTCTGATGGCAGAATTGAGCGTCCTCTGGCTGCTGCTGTTGGGAGTCTTCATGGTGGTCATCTCCTCTGGTGTCCTCGCCGCCAACTTTTGGGAAAAATTCTCAAGCGCCGGACAGTATGGGGTTTTGTGGCTTTATACTTTAGCTTTTTGGGGAGCCAGTTTTTGGAGTAGCCAACAGCCGGGCCTGCGCCTGACCAGTCAAGCTTTGCGCCTGGTTACCCTGTTGCTAGTACCGATGAATTTTCTGGCCATGGATAGCTTGGGCTTGTGGCGCAACCCTCTAGCCTGGTTGATTGTGGTAGTGGCTGCCCTTTCCCTTACCGCCGTAACAGTTCAACTATTCCGGGGGAGGTACGGGGGAACTGGCCCGGCAGGATTTTCTCAAAGTCTGCCGAATCACTTGGGATTGAGCTATCTGCATTGGGGATGGGCAATTGGGGGTTTTCCCTTGCTGGCAACTTACTTGGGCGTGGTGGGAACAACTTTGATCTCCCTTTCCCGTGTTCCTGAAGGAGCCGGACAAGAAGCAGCATCAAGGAGAGAAAGATTAGCCCCTTTTAGCTTAAATGAGGCAATTGTCGTCTATGGGCTGGTTATCCTGCTGGTGCGGGCAATTTTTATCGCTCAGGTAGAGATTAGCCAATTGGGGCTGGCTGTGGGGATTTGCGGCTGGTTAGCCAGTTGGCAGACCAGACAATCTGTTTCCTTGTGGCAGCGTATCGGCGGTAGCTTGCTGCTGCTAGGTTGGTTACTGTCGGTGGGTGAAACACCTTGGCAAGCCCTAGCAGTGAGTGGTTTATCACTCCTGTTTTTTGCCCGACGCATCGGTTACTCCTGGCGGAAGTTCGACTTGGCAGCAGCCTTGCTGATTGGGTTGCAGGGGTTGTGGCTGGCTTGGCGCTTACTTCCAGACACTTTCAGGCAAGGGGCAATCACCTTGGGGACTGGTTTAACTGGCGCTGAAGCTACCCCTTGGGCGTTACTAAGCTTAGTTTTCTTTCCTTACCTAGTCTTAATCCTATTCCTGACAGATTGGTTCTCCCAATTGGGCAAGCGGGAATTAGCCTCTTTTACCGGCTCGATAGCCTTGTTCTGGGGAACAACCTTGACCTTTTGCTCCTTAGTCAATCCTGCCTTGAGGACGCTCAACTTGGCAGCTTCAACCCTGGCGTTAGTAATTTTCAGCCAACGGCAAGTCAAACTAGCTTCCCTTCAAGAGATTTCCCGCCGTTTTCTCTCCCTGGCCTATCTCACTCACCTAGCTGGCTTGCTCACCCTAATTTTGGCGATTGACTGGGGATGGCCAAGGCTGAGTTGGGCAGTTTGGGGCGTGATTTTAATCATGCTGGCGGTGCTGGAATTGGCATTCAGCGTGAAACAGCCCTTTCCTCCTACTTCCTTGCTCCATCTCCTACACCACACAACTTGGAAGCTGGGACTAATCTTGGCTGGGCTATCCTATGGCTTGTTTATCCTCAATCAGGTGGCAGTTTTCGCCCAGTTGACCTCTGTGTTGGAGCGCCCGCTTATGGGGCTAGAGTGGGGCTTAGTCTGGGGTTTGGCTCCCCTGGCCCTGACTGGGGTGGGAACTTGGAATCTGGCTCGGCGGGAAGTTGCCAGTTGGTTGAGTATAGACGCTTTAGCCCTGTGGCAGTGGCTTATCTTAACAGCCCGACCCCCGCAAGGGTTGGAACCAGGAATTGCCTCAATTAGCTTAGGGATAGCTACAGGATTGATGTTCGTCAATAGCCGTAACTTAGAGCAGGTAGCAGCAGCAGCGATTACCGTAGGTTTTGGCTTGAGTTGGCTGGCACTGTCTTTGTGGGATGGCAGTTTTGGTTGGGCATTGCGGCAAGAAGCAAGCTGGCTGTTGGCAGGGGTAATTACTGCGACAAGCTTGTGGATTCTCCGCCAATGCTTAAGGGCATTACCGAATAATTTGGCGAGAATTTATGCCCAGGTTAGCGATGGTTGGGCAACTTGCCTCTCGCTCCTGATGTTATTGGCGCTTTCTGGTAATGTCCTTAATGCTCCAGACGGTAGAGAAGCGATCGCCACTTGGCTGCTGATGGGGGCGACAGCTTATCGCAGTTGGCAACCCTCGCGCCAACCTAACCTAGTCATTTGGTTGAGCATCTCAGTCCTGCTAGTTGCCCAAATTCCCACCTGGGTAGGGGAAGAAACTCGTCTCGTCACCCTAGCGATCGCCACTGGTTTGATGTTCTTTCAGACTCATCGCCTACAAAAATTAGCAGCGGCTGCCATCACGGTCGGCTTGTCCTTGGGCTTGAGCGTTGCCTTACTAGAGAGATTGCCTCTCCCTGGATTAGATTGGCTGTTGGCGGGGGCAATCGCCCTTATCCCCCTCTCCCTCTGGCTGTTGCGCTATTGGTTGAGCCAGCGTACTTCTGCACTTGCTCTCCTCTATGCCCGCGCCTGCGATGGCTGGGCAATTGCCCTCTGTAGTCTGGAGTTAGTCGCCCTGACTCTCCATTCTCTAGCCGTTTACTCGGATTGGATGGCTGCCTCGAGCCTTCCTGTCCTAGCGGCTGCCCTGACTTTAGGGGCGATCGCCTATCGAAGCTACCTCGAGCCGAGTAACTGGGGCATCTACGGGGTAGGCTGGAGCTTGGAACTGTTCACCATCGAAGTTCTCAACCTAACTAAGCAGTCTTTAATTGCCCTAGCGATCGCCAATATTCTCTTGGGATTGCTTACCCAACTGTTGGGAGATTGGTGGCACAGAGATCACAGGCGGGAAATGCTCAATAGCTGGAATATCCTACCCTTGCTCTATGGGGCCTTAGGAGCGGCTCTGCGTTGGGGATTTTTCAGTAGTTGGACTGGCTTGAGTTCTCTGGGACTGGTACTGATTACCATCGGAGTTGGGCGGCGCTCCCCGGCAGGGAAGCCCTTGTTGTACCTGGGAATTGGCGGGATCTCCATCTCAGCCTACGAGCTATTGTTTTATCAAATTGCCGACCTGTCCCAAGGCGATCAATTTTTGGCAATGGCAGCCCTGGCCGCCAACTTGGTTTACGGCTATCGATTGCTCTCTCCCTGGTTGGCTGGCTACTTGCATCTGACGGCCTCAGAATTGAAGTTGGTTGCCCACCTGCACTGGGCTTTGGGCAGTTGCCTGTTACTAGGGGCTTTATTCTATCCCGTTGCAGTCAATCAACTGTTGGGATTGGCAACCGGTATCTTTTTGACTCGTTATGCTATCTGGCAAGGGCGCAACCATCCTGACCAGGCGATCGCTGAAATCTGGGTCTATCTGGGTATTCTAGAAGCGACTGGGATTGGGGCCTATGCTGCCAATACTATTCCTCCAATGGAATTCTTCTCTCAATACCTAGTTTCTTGGTTGGGAGTAATCGCCTCTGGGGTGGCTGTTTTCACCTATCTGCTCCCTTGGCGGCTTTGGGGCTGGCCGCCTCGTCCTTGGCAATTCCTCGCTCTTGTTCTTCCAGGACTCGCCCTTGGGGGCAGTTTAGACAAGCTCAATCCCCTAAGTTTGCTGGTGGTGGCTGGATTCTATGCTTGGCTGGCTTGGCTGCGGCAGCAACCCCGGTGGCGCTATCTTACCCTCTTGTTAGTGAATTGGGCGATCGCCCTTTGGCTGGCGGATTTCTCTCTGGCAACTCCCTTCGCCTACAGCAGTCTTGTCGGATTGTCTATCCTCTGTCTTGTCTGGATAGAACCTACCTGTCAGGGGAGGCAAGGCAAATCCTTGCGCCACCTGCTTCGCCTCTTGGGAACAGGCATTATTGCTAGTGCGGCTCTCTGGTTTCATCATCAGACGGGAATCCTGCCTGGCATCCTCAGTTTAGTGGCAATTTTTGCCGGATTAGCCTTACGAATTCGCGCCTTCCTCTATCTTGGCACTTTTACTTTTGTGGCTAATGCTTTCTATCAGTTGGTAATTTTGATTTCCCTTTATCCTCTGCTTAAATGGATTATCGGATTGCTGGTGGGGGTTAGCTTGCTCTCAATTGCTGGCAATTTTGAAACTCGCCGTACTCAATTAACTAGCTTGCTGCAAAATTGGCTCAGAGACTTACAGGAGTGGGATTGACATACTCCCACCGTCACAGCCTAACTTGACGGGGGGAGTATGTCACTGTTGTAATGCTTTTAAGAAGCGTCCCATAGTGGCAAATAAACCGGACTTTTTGGCTTTATTAGCAGGATTAGAACTATCATTAGGAGTATTACTAGAAGCTTTCAGAATCAGATTTTCTAAAGCTTCCCCCATGGGTTTAGTGGATTGTTCGGAAATTAACTCGTAACCGTCTTCTTTTTCGAGCCAAACTTGCCACAAGGAAGGATAGGAACGATACACAATCGCCGATTCCAAGGGACGAAAATAATAACAACTTTCTAGGGTACTTAAAAATCTTTCTCGCAATTGTCGGGCTGCGTAACCGATACCCACTACCGATACATCTTCCAATTGGGGAATCAGAAGAACCACGGGGCGATCTTCGGCAAGGTAACAGAGTTTTTCTACGGAATTAATCTCCACCGAGGAGGGACAAACAACTAAAAACGCTTCATCTTCGGGCTTAATTTTGTTTTCGATGGGAATAAAACGACTACCTAAATCTCCCAGTTGAAAAACTGTTTCTCCCCAATCCCGTCGGGCTAACATGGCGGCTCCAGTATCGGGAAAAATTACCCTTAAACCAGAACCATAACTGTCAAAAATAGAGGCAAAATCAAGGGCTAAAGCTTGTGCTTGTAGAGCAATTTCTGGGATAACTAATTCCACTTGTATGCGTCTAGCTCCCGATTCTAGAGCCAGTTGGGTGGCGGCTTTCGCTTGCAGGATTGTTTCTTCTAGGGAATTGGGTAGGGTCATTTCAGTTATCAGTTATCAGTTATCAGTTATCAGTTATCAGTTATCAGTGACTACCTCTGGTCGTCGGGGGCTTAAAATCAGAAAGATTTTAATTTTTATAAAAGGTAGGGTTGATTCATAGTAGGGTTGATTCATAGTAGGGTTGATTCATAGTAGGGTTGATTCATAGTAGGGTTGATTCATAGTAGGGTTGATTCATGAATCAACCCTACCCTTAATAGATGAAGTGTGAGAAGACTTGGCATCATCCCCAGCATTAAGATAAATCCTATAAAATACTTTTAGTTTTTAAGAAGAAAGTCGGTAATCGGGGAAAAGGTGAGGAGAGAAAGCTTAGGAAAGCTGATAGGAGCCGTGACGTTGGGCATAATAATCGAGAATTGCCGTGACTAGAGTGCGATCGCTTTCCTGAAAAGTCTCGGTATAGTTAATTTCTAGACTACCGATCTGACTTTGATGATAATCGAATTGTTGGAACTGCTGGGGAGTGAGATGGGTTTCCACACCCTGAACCTGTTGTAAATGGCTGGCTAATTCTCGATAGATAGCCAAGGGCATTTGCGGATAAATAATGGTTTGTTTTTGTTGAATAGCAATCGATCGCACGGGTTTTATTCTCCTGATTCGGGAATATTATAACTGATCGAGGCTTGCGGTGCGGCCGGTTCGGGTACACCATCCCCTAAACGACGGGTAATAGTTCGACCGTATTGTTCTAGGACAATATAGGGATTATCGGGATTAGTATCGATCGCTTTAACTAAAATTAAACCATTAGAGAGAGTAGAACCCGGAATAACTCGACGTTCCGTGGCTTCTCCGGGGGCTTTCACGATCGCCATAGGAGTGGTAGGTAACTGGACGATGCCCGATACTTGCACTTCTTCCGCTTCCGTCGGTTGCGGTGGTGGCGGCGGCGCTTTAACTATCGGTCCTCTGGGAGTGGCACGATTACCTCCGGGTGCAGGTGCGGCTGCGGGACGATTACCTCCGGGTACAGGTGCGCCAGTGGCCGCTGGAGTCCCAGCTGGGGGTTTTTCCGCCGCTGTAATCGTAATATTTGGTTGTAGGGGAAAGGGAGCAAAGGGATCCCTGCGACCGCGATTAATTTCCGCCCGTTTTTGGTCAGGATCGGTAGCAGGAATCAATCCCGCTACCCTTAGGGGGGTTGGTTCGGTAGCTGGTTGTACAGCGCCGCTAAAGGCGGGTGGTTGGGCAGCCGGGGGACTGGGAGAGGGGGTGGGGGTTTCTTGGCTGGGTGGTGGGGATTGATTAGCTTGGTTAGAAGCTGGACATCCCACCAACAATAAAGCGACACTCCCCACCGACAGTATTAGCGGCAATTTTTTCATAGGGAAACAAAGACAAAATGGCCCGGTCGGACAACCTTGGATAATAACATAACCTATCTTTCCCAGAAATCTAGGCTGATTACACGGGGAAAGTCAGGAACTTTGCCCCGCTAGTCCAGTTTTAATACTGACTACCGGATTTACGATGACCGATGGCGGTGACACCGTTACTATCCAAAACTTGACCCCGCTCGACGGTAGCATAGACTAACCAGCGATCGCCGCAGAGTTGTCGCTCTTTCACCGTACACTCTAGATAGGCGAGACTTTCGCTTAAAATCAGACAGCCATTTTCCCCGACTTGGGTTTCTAATCCCGTAAAGACATCACCGCCAGATTTGATGCGATTGGAAAAATGGCGGCGTAAATTGCGCCCTTCCTTGAGAATATTCAAGGTAAAGGCGGTTCCCGAGTTAATTAGACGGTCGGCGGCTTGTTCGTCGGCAACGGCGATAATTAGCCCCGGGGGGTTAAAACTGGCTTGGGATACCCAAGAGGTCAAGAAACCAGCATGATCCTCGCCCTGACGAGTGGTGAGAACAGAAAGGGAACCGACGATCCGGCCAACGGCCTGGGCAGTGCGATCAATTTGTGTTTCGGTCATTCCCTGTTGGGGAACCCGCAATTTTTTGGTTTTTTTCAAGGCCCTGGCGAAGGTTTCTCCGGCTAAATAACCTGCTTGTAAACTGCTTTCTGTGGGGCTAAAACGCACGCGCAAGGATTCAAAACCGAGGCAATAATTGGCATCTTTGAGTTTAGTTTCAATTAAATCGACAGCTTCCCCACTCCAACCGTAGGAACCAAAAACCCCGGCTAATTTAGTTTTTGCTGCCGTGGAAAGAACGATTCCTAAAGCAGTTTGGATCTGGGTAGGAGCGTGACCGGCTAAGGTGGGAGAACCGATAATAAATCCGTCACAATTTTCGATCGCTTGACTAATTTCGGCGGGGGTGGCAAACTCACAATTTATTGATTCTACGGCCAGATCATTTTCTAATAATCCTCGTTTGATCGAGCGGGCCAGGGTGGCAGTATTTCCGTAGGCAGAAGCATATAATAAAGCCACTTGTAGAGGTCGAGTTTTTTGTTCTTGACACCAATAACGATAATCGTGGGCAAGACGACTAAGACTATGACGAATTATCGGACCGTGGGCGGGTGCATAATATTGGGCGGGAAATTCTTTAATTTTGTCGAGGGCTGTTTCTACCGCTTTGGATTGCACGGCATGGAGACAATCAAAATAATAACGACGATCCACATCTAATTCTTTCCAATTTTTATCCCAAAGAGCGTCACTGCACAGATGTACACTAAAGAATTTATCGCTGTATAAAATTTGGGTTTTTTGGTCAAAAGTGCAGATACCATCAGGCCAGCGCGGCGTAGGGACATTAATAAAACTGAGTTGATGACCTTGCCCTAAATCAAGGATTTCATCGCTTCGTATGCCCAAAATTTGGGCATCGGGAAAGGCATTTTTAAGGGTATTGACGGCAGCTTTAGAACAGAGGATGCTGATTTGATGGGTGGCGGCTAATAAGGCCTTTAAAGTGACGATACGGTTGGGATTAACGTGACTGAGAATCAGATAATCGAGACGATGTAAGGAGATATATTGACGAATTTCTTCTAAATAAATTTCCGTGAAGGATTCTCCAGGGGGATCGATTAAGGCGGTTTTATCGCCACAGATAAGATAGGAATTAGCGGTGGTTCCCCGTTGACGAGCATATTCTATTTCAAATTTTAATCTGTCCCAAGTACGGGAGCGAAAAACCCAAGTTTTATCGGCAATTTCTGCGGTTTGAACATCGCGGGAGCGATTATTAATAGCAGGATTGGGAATTAAGGTATTAGTGGTCATAATTGTTAAGTTGGGTGTGGGGTGTGGGGTGTGGGGTGTGGGGTGTGGGGTGTGGGGTGTGGGGTGTGGGGGGAGTGAGGTTTTAGAGTTTTAGTTGAAATTACTCTATCTCCCCATTACCCTATTCCCCCATTTTCCTATCCCCTTCTAACTGATAACTGATAACTGATAACTGATAACTGATAACTGACTAAATTTTGCTGTTTATTTCAGTTAATTCTTTAACTAAATGTTGACGATAACGTTCAGAAACTTTTTGTTCAGGATCGATACCTTCAAAGGTGGGAGGAAGCCAAACTCTTAACACCATTAATGTACCGAGAACTATTAGAAAAGCACAGGCAGCTAATACTTGTGTCCAATTAGTTTCTAGGACTCCTCTAACAATTAATTCTCGCAAAACCGAGACGATAGAAACTTCCACGGCAACACCGATAGAAACTCGTTTTTCTTGCAAATAAATAATCAACAATCGGAACAATTCTACTAGAATTAAGAGGAATAAAATATCGGCGGTAATAATCCGAAATTGAATCGGTGGCAGCAGAGACATAAACATTTCTCTGACTTCTAACACCATGAAGCTAAATAAACCGATACAGAGAGAAATGACAATTAAATCTTGAATCATTTCTAAGACTTGCACTACTCGCACCATCATTGGGGAAGGGTTTTTAATTGGTTCGTACATTTTATTTCTCCTAAGATTGATAGAATTGGGTGTTAGCTGTTGGGGGGATTTTTCAGTGAGCAGTAACCAGTAACCAGTAATCGGTGAACTGATAACTGATAACTGATAACTGATAACTGTTAATAATGGTTGCCAACTTTGCGATGATGGACAGCAGTTAAGACATCTAAACGGGCAACTCGTCCGGTATTAACGGTACAATAAACTACCCAATGATCGCCGCAATCTAAACGACTGGTGACTTCACATTCTATGTAAGCTAAGGCATCCGCTAAAATTGGTGATCCATTATTGGCAGTATAGGTTTTAATGCCTTCAAAACGATTGGCACCGGGAGAGAAACGCTTGAGGAAATGTTTCATTAATTTCTGGTAATTATCCTCAGCTAAAACATTTAAAACAAAGGTATCGCTAGGCTGTAAAAAGGATACCATTGCCCGATCTTTGGCCACTGCAATCGCCACACCTAAAGGATTTAAACTTGCTTGTGTCACCCAAGAGGCAACCATAGCACTAGATAAATCAGTTTTTTGGGAAGTAATTAGGTATAATCCAGTGCTAATACGACCTAAAGCTTTTTCTAAGTCGTTGTTAATCAATTTAATTTGTTTAATCGTTTTTTCTCGGCTTAACCATTGGCCGAGGTCGGTTCCTGCTTCATCGGCAATTAAATCGAGGGATTGATGGGAATTGTCTTTAACTAAAAGGGTTCTTCGGTTTGTCTTATGCAATGGACGGGGTTATAAAGAATGAAACCTTTATAGAGACAGACATTGCCGCAATTTTTGTCAATTGTTTGCGATCTGGAGCGAACTAATCAATTAAATCTCTTGCCAGATAAGGA
>NZ_JAPZQM010000691.1:0-4091 GCF_027530565.1 Microcystis sp. LE19-10.1B
TAAATTCTCTCTAGCATTTTCTGGCTCTCGGGGTTTAGGTCTCTAATCAATCTCATTGTATTTTCCTGCTGCTTCGTTTTTTTATGTATTATACTTCTTAATTTTTTATTTGGGTAATTAATTTTGCATGACTACTTATCAAGGAGTTTGGGTAGGGTTGATTCATGAATCAACCCTACTATGAATCAACTCTACTATGAATCAACCCTAGGAGGGGCAGGGGGGATCAGAGGCAAAATCTATTTTTAATTTAATTATAACTACTTACTTAAGTTAATTTCTCCCAAATTTTTGCGGCTCTCTTATCGTTTGTGTGATCGATTTTAGCGATCAAATCTGTCTTCCTCTCTCTGTCCTTTGTGCCTTTGTAGTTTATCCCCAAGAGGAGCTTTTTTCTAGCCTATCCCTTGGGGGAGAAAAATAATAAGGGGAACCACAGTTGATGAAGAATATCTTCATTAATCCGACGCACGGCTAACCATTCCAACATATTGGAACGATGGCAGGTAGCCACTGCGATGGCACTGATGTCATCTTCTTCCGCTGCCGTCAAAACTTCTAATACAGGTGTTCCTTGTCGCACTTGGCTCTGTACTTGCAAACCGAGTTTTTCTAGTCGCACTTGCACCGATTCTAATTCCCGACGGGCATCATTTAAACGGTATTCGGTGACACTGGGATCGCGACTGATATTTTCCACTACCCGGACGAGGAGACATTGCTCAAAAGAGCCGGGGGCGCGAGTTGGGGCGTATTTTTCCATCTGTTCAATTAGATAAATTGCGTCGGGACTGCCATCGTAGGGAATTAATAAATGTTTCCAGAGATGTTGACAGCGCAGGGCTAATTCATCGCGAGTATAAACTGATAATAATTGCGGTCGGAAAATCAGCAGCGGAATATCGGTAATACCTGCGATCGCTAAACTGGTACTACCGAATAATTTTTCTTGGACAGCACCGCGCATGGGATTTCCCATCAAAATCACGTCAATAGAGTGATGCGCGAGGATTTCCCGCACGGCATCCACGGGACGACGGTTAGAGATTTCGACAATAACTGTCATACCGTCGGGAATATTTGCTAAAGCTGGGGATAATTTTTCTTTAGCCGCGTCAATTTTCCCTTGATCTACGGCAGCTAGGGTGGGTTGTTCCCAAACCGGAATACTGTGGAGGAAGATAACTTGTTTTAAGCCGCTCAGGGCTAAGTGTGGCACACAATGGACAAGACGATGGAGACCATCGAAAAGATCTGTACAGATCAAAGCGCGCTCGAACATAAATTAACCCCTAGCAATTCGGTTATTCTTCCCTAAGAATAGCTAAAAAGGTGAAGAAATGCGCCCCGCATCCCTAGCTCGTTTCCGCAGAAACCCAGCCGGAGAAAGAGGTCGCCCGCAGGGGTGAAATGAGTTACTGGGGGGCCCAGGGATTAGAATCTAGACCCCACTGGTGTTTGAGAAAAGCTTTGTACATATTTTCTCTGACCATCATTTGTTCGTAGAGCTTGATCAGGAAATCCTGCGCTTGCTCCTGACTCATTTTTTCTACCTGAGTCTGAAAAGAACGAATGTTGAACTGTTGTTCTAAGGAAAGTTCGATCGGTTGAGACATGGTGTTCCTCCTCGATGAAGACAGTGGTTGATAACAAGCGAGATGGGTGATGGGTATCACCTTTTTTAACTAATGTAACAAATACTTGACAAAGTGTCAATGTATCTGTAAAGGGGGTTTTGCTTTTTCCCTCCCGTTAGCTAGGATACCCCGCCGCCAAAAGGAAAGAAGCATATAATGATACATTTAGCAAGAGTTTTCATAAAATTTTGCTTACTGTGAACAAATACTTAAGTAGTTATACTTAGGCAGCCCAGAGCGAGAGAAAATATTTGACAAATTGTGTAAACATTCTGTAATAATCGAAGAGAGCGACATAAATCGGGTAAGTTGAATGATTAGGCCTGTTAAAAGCTAAAAACGTAACCCCTAGATTCCGTCCCTCTCGTTGAAATCGTTAAGGATAGTCAAAATTGACGGCCACAGCCGCTATCGTGCAGAAACTGCAAGCTTATCGCTGGGAAACATCCTCCTTAGCTCTGTTTGCCTTAAAAAAATCAGCATACAGGCACGGAATGTCGCACAAGTTTTTACATCACCCTATACTTGGAGGAATCCATCATGTCCGTTCGTCTATACGTTGGTAATTTGCCCAAAGAATCCGTCGAGCGCGAAAAATTACAGGCGCTTTTTGCCGATGAAGGGGATACGATCACCACTAAAGTCATCAAAGATCGCAAAACTGGCAAATGTCGCGGTTTTGCCTTCGTTACCGTCCCTAGCGATGAACTAGCTGACCAGTTTATCGAAAAATACAACGGACAATCCTTCATGGAAAACCCGATCAAAATCGAGAAAGCTCTCCCCCGCAGCAAGGGAGGTAAAGAAGAAGGAGAAGAAGCAGAAGGCACGGAGGCCAGCGTAGAAACCCCGGAAAAAGTCGAAAGACCGACTCCGAAACCGACGACAGCAGCACCGCGCAAATCCAGTAGTGGTGGTGGCGGCGGCAAAAAACGCAAGGCTGAACGGGGTGGCAATAATGCCCCGAAAGTTACCAGCGATGGTGACGCTTTACAGCCAGATCCCCGTTGGGCTAATGAATTGGCTAAACTCAAGGAAATGTTAGCAGCTCAGGCCACTAATCCCTAATTCCATTGACAAGAGGGCAAGGGATAGCCGATAACTAAGAGGTTCAAAATATCGCTTTTAGGAATGTGCATCATGACAGCAATCGATCCGGTCATTCTCATGAAACAGGAGGTCGGTAAGGCCGCCGCTAATCTAGTTCAATCTAATTCGGTCGTGGGATTGGGAACTGGTTCAACGACGGCCTACGCGATCGAGTATCTGGGCGCTAGACTGCAAAGCGGGGAAATCAGCAATATTGTCGGGGTTCCTACTTCTTTTCAAGCGCAAGTTTTGGCTAGGAAGTACGGAATTCCCCTCACTACCCTCGATGTCATCGCAAAGATGGATATCGCTATCGATGGGGCCGATGAGGTGGATCCCCAGAAAAACCTGATTAAAGGCGGCGGTGCTGCCCATACTCAGGAGAAAATTGTCGATAGTCTCGCCGATATTTTTGTCGTGGTAGTGGATGGCAATAAGCTGGTGGACAAGTTGGGATCGACTTTTCTTTTGCCGGTGGAAGTGTTACCCATGGCCATGACTCCGGTGATGCGAAAATTGGAGGCACTCGGTGGTAAACCTTCTCTCCGCATGGGAGTGAAAAAAGCTGGCCCCGTGGTGACAGATCAAGGCAATTTAGTTATCGATGTTAAATTTGATAGTATCGATGATCCGGCTGATTTGGAAAGAACTATTAATAATATGCCGGGGGTTTTAGAAAATGGTTTATTTGTCGGGGTTGCTGATCTGATTCTCGTCGGTGAAATTATTGACGGTAAGCCGGTAGTGCGCGAGATTAGGTAGGATTAATTATTCTTAATCTAACAGTGAAACAGGCCTGCGGCCTGTTTTGTTATTATGGGTATATACAGACAAAGAAAAAAGTCAAGGACGTTTTACCAGACCCATCGTTAGGGGGAATCGAGCAATTTTGGCTCAAATAATATTTGCTTTTAGCTAATAACAAATCTCTAGCTATTGCCAGAAGTCAATACCTTCGAGAGTTAACCCTCAGAATCGGAATTACCTGAAGCTAGGCAAGGGAGGTGATGTCGAGATGATTACACGAGATATCCCCAAAAGCGACAACCCAATCACGGTCTGCTTTTCTCATCTATACTAATAAAAATAGTTCGATAGCTGAACTGTATGTCTTTCGTTACTAATTCAATTTCATCGAAAAACTATGGGAGAATTATAGCGGTGTGCAGTCGTATGAGGTACAGTGTCACGAGCTATAAACCATGCTAGTGGGACTTAAACGCCAAATAAAGATCAAATCGAGTATAATCGTTAAAGAGTAAGCACTTTACGTTGAAAGATCAGCGATGAAAGAGACAACCCCAGCCGCAATGCCCCCATGCTTTGACCGATGGTGTCGGCGGTTTGACAATTGCTTCAAAAACG
>NZ_JAPZQM010000181.1:0-24428 GCF_027530565.1 Microcystis sp. LE19-10.1B
GGGGGAAAATTCTGGGACTTTTTCTCTGAAAATTAGGTAATTGACCAGATGAGAATCGGTAAAACCCTACACCCCACACCCCACACCCCACACCCTGTCCCCACGAAAAACTTTTTCAGCAGACCCTAGATAGTCAACAGCTTATTACTTTCGATCGCCCATTGGGCCAATTCCGTGCGATTATGAAGACCGGTTTTATGGAGCATATTCGACACATGACTTTCGATTGTCCGTTGACTAACATTGAGTTTTGCGGCGATTTCCCGATTAGCCATGCCCTGGGCGACCAATTGTACTACTTTTAACTCCGTTGGGGTTAATTCCACATTACCCTGGACTTGAACAGGGGTGACATCCGGGGAATGGATGCGGGTGCTGCGTTTCAGCAACCGGCCCGCTTGTTTAAGGGAAGACTCCACCAGGGCCACTAATTCTTCCGGTTCAAAGGGTTTGACCATATAGACATCGGCGGTTAAACCTGTTATCTTATCCTGACTTTGCCCCTCAGGGGAGAGAAAGATCACGGGAATGCCACTAAAACGACTGTCCCGACGAATTTTTTCGAGGAAAGCATGACCGTCCATTTCCGGCATCATCAGATCACAGATAATCATATCGGGCATTTCCCGTGCCTTGGCAGCATTTGCCCCGCGTTCGAGGATTGCCAGGGCCTCCCGACCGTTTTCTGCGGTTGTCACCCTATAACCACGAAACTCTAGATAATCCTTCACCAAAAGTATTAAATTCGGGTCATCGTCGATTAATAAAAGTTGTTTATTGTCTTTGTTGGTCTCTTTCATCGCTATTTTCCACGCTGTAGGGTTGGGGGAATGGAGACGGACAAAGGATCGACAGGCAAGAGGCAACAGGTAGTTAGGGTTTCCTGAATAAATCTAAAAACCTTATCCAACAAGGTTTTTAGACTTTTTTTCTCTCAAAAAGTGCCGACCATTGGAGTGATTGGGGGGAAAATTCTGAGACTTTTTCCCTAAAAATTAGGTAATTGACTCCCTCAAAATCGGTAAAACCCTACACCCCACACCCCACACCCCACACCCTGCCCCCACGAAAAACTTTTTGCCGCAAACCCTAATTAATTGTGTTTCAGTTAGTTTTAACCCTGTTTTCCTCTATTGTTTCGGGTTCTTCTTCTGGACAGTTCAGGGAAATTGCCGGTAAATCGTGGCGAAGAAAAGCATATTCAGTGACGATTTGATTACCGATTAGGTGTTCTTGGATAATTCTTTCGATCGCTTCCTTGTTTACCCTTCCATACCAGACTCCTTCCGGGTACACTAATAAAATCGGCCCTTGGCTACAAACCCGCAAACAGTTGGCTTTAGTGCGAAAAATACAGCCAGGACGGTCGGCGCTGGGGCGATCGAGTTCTAATTCACTTAACCGCTTCTTTAAATAATCCCACACTTCTAACCCGTCTTCCTTGTCACAGCATTTTGGCTTAGTCTGATCGCAGCAGAGAAATAGATGACGCTGGATCTGGGCCAGTCCCAACTTAGCCACATTTTCCCCCAAGATATCTCTAGTGTCCGCTTCTTCCATAAATTTTTTTTATCAACTAAACTATTGACATTGAACAGAAAATGTGCATGGCCGACTAAAATTTCGGTTTGAGGATGTAACGATAGATAAGATAAACGATAGCGGCAAGGATTAAAGCGCTTAAAACTGCGCTGACTAGGCGTAAAATCGCCGTTAAAATCGAAAGAGCCACAAAAACCCCCGCCACTGCCACGACTACCTGTGCCGGTGTGGACAGGCTGCCGTACCAAGTTTTCACTTTTTCGAGAGTGGCAGCGAAACTAACCGGGGTAGCAACGGGGGGAAAATCGTCGGTTTCGATTTCCACTTCCACTTCCTCTGGGGTATATTTAGTATCGAACGGTTCGGGAGACTGCATAAACACTCAAGCTACTTAACACTTCATCCCTATTTTATCGGTGATTGGGGTTGACAGGGGTTGACGCAGAATTAATGTAACAATGAGTTTATCCATAGCTAAACGATCGGAATCTATGAGCCTATCGACTGCCACCGTTACCGCCATCAATTATCCTGATGCTACCATCACTAGGGCCGAACGCGCCCTCTGTTGTTCTCCTTTCCGTGTCACCCTATTCGCCGCTATGCTTGAGCGAAGTGTATCACTTTTAAGCATTCCGGGTGCTGGGGGTTTAGAAAAAGGTTATACTTCCAGACTGCTGACGGAAGCGGCAGCGGAAAGCTATCTTCTCTGGTTGATTAAAGTGGGAATTTTGCGGCGCGAAGTAGATGGACAGGGGATAACCGATAGTTTTCGTCTCACTCCTTTGGGGAGGAAATTAATAGAAAAATGGCAACCCCAAGGGGACTTTTTCCCTCAACCCACTTTCTGGCAAAGATTTTTAAATACTCTGCAACGTTGGTTTTCTTTTTAATGCTGTTAAGGTGAGGAGTCGGGAGTCGGTCGTCAGGAGTCAGGATTCTCCGAGTCGGTCGTCAGGAGTCAGGAGATAGGAGATTATTTTATTTATTCTCCCCACACCCCACACCCCACACCCGACACCCCACTTCCCCACTTCCCCACTTCCCCAATTCCCACACCCTACACCCCACACCCCACACCCCACACCCCACTTCCCCATCTCCCCATCTCCCCATCTCCCCATCTCCCCATCTCCCCATCTCCCCACTTCCCAATTCATAATTCCTAATTCCTAATTCATAAAAATTCAATACTCAACCCAAAAAACTAGATGAAAGCAATTATGGTAGTGGGGACAACATCCCACGCGGGTAAATCTTTTTTAACTGCGGCTTTATGTCGTTTATTCAACCGGAAAGGTTGGCAGGTAACACCCTTTAAAGGTCAGAATATGGCCCTTAATGCCTATGTTACCGCCGGAGGGGGAGAAATGGGTCACGCCCAGGCGGTGCAAGCATGGGCCGCGGGGACAATTCCCCGGGTAGAAATGAACCCAATTTTATTAAAACCCCAGGGAAATATGACCTCTCAGGTGATTATTAAAGGTAAGGCTGTTGGTGTCACCACGGCAGTGGATTATTATCAGAATTATTTTGAGCAAGGTTGGCAAGCAATTAAAGAATCTTTAGCTAAATTATCAACAGAATTTGATCTAGTTGTCTGTGAAGGTGCGGGAAGTCCGGCGGAAATAAATCTCAAACATCGCGATTTAACTAATATGCGGGTGGCTAAATATCTCGATGCCGCTACTATTTTAGTGGTGGATATTGATCGCGGGGGGGCTTTTGCTCACGTCGTCGGTACGTTAGAATTATTAGAACCGGAGGAAAGAGCTTTAATTAAAGGTATTGTGATCAATAAATTTCGCGGACAAAAATCCCTCTTAGATTCGGGGATTACTTGGCTAGAAGATTATACAAAAATTCCTGTGTTAGGAGTTCTTCCCTATAGTGATATATTTTTAAGTGCCGAGGATTCTCTCAGTTTACTCGATCGACCCGCCCAAAAACCCAAAGCTGAACTAAATATCATTGTCATTCGTCTGCCTCATATCGCTAATTTTACTGATTTTGACCCTCTCTGTGGCGAAGCAACGGTCAATGTACGTTATCTAGAATTACAGGAATCTTTAGGTGATCCCGATGGGGTAATTATCCCCGGCTCTAAAACCACTGTTGCTGATTTAATTGCTCTTAATCAAAGTGGTATGGCTAATCAATTACAAGCCTATCACCAAAGGGGAGGTATTATCTTTGGCATCTGTGGTGGTTTGCAAATGTTAGGGCGATTAATCCTGGATCCTGAACATCGAGAAGGTCCCGATAGTGAGGCAGCTGGCTTAAATTTACTGCCGTTAAAAACGGTAATTACTGCCGAAAAAATTACCCGTCAACGACAAGTTTTATCCAATTATCCCCAAGCTGGTTTACCAGTAACAGGATACGAAATTCACCAGGGAATGAGCGAATGGGAAAGTGAATCAGGTTATCAAAAAATGTTCGAGGAAGATGCTAGTCTAGGAATTGTCAATGATTCTCTGTCAATTTGGGGCTGTTATTTACATGGTATCTTTGATAATGGTTCTTGGCGAAGAACTTGGTTAAATCATCTGCGTCAGCGTCGCGGTTTATTATCTTTGCCTACGGGAATTGCTAACTATAGTGAACAAAGAGAAATAACCCTAGATGCTATGGCTAATTTACTGGAAGAACATTTAAATCTTACACCTATTTTTGCTCATTTGTAAGGAGAAATTATGACTATTGCAGTGCGTTTTTTACCCGATGATCTTATCATAGAAGCGGAAACTGGAGAACTATTATTAGATGTGGCCAAAAAAGCAGGGATTGAAATTCCTACCGGCTGTTTAATGGGTTCCTGTCACGCCTGTGAGGTAGAATTAGATGATGGTACTCAAATTTGTAGTTGTATTACTGGTATCCCCAGCGATCGAGATTCTTTAACCGTTCATTTATACTCCGATCCGCTTTGGTAGGTTGCTCCCTCGGATCTAGTCAAACTTGGGAATAATCCAAGCTGCTATAATAGCCAGTAAAACAACAATTTCTAAAATTTTATATAAGTTAAGGGATTGTAGCCACTGAAAAATCTTAGCTAGACGCAAATTTAACCCCCATTGACGTAATTGAGATAACCATAATTTCGGGCTATCTTGTTCACGAAAATGCCATTTAAGGATAGATAATAACAGGGGAACCCCTCCCACTTTAGCAGTCATGAGCAGGTGCAGGATCAGACATACTGCCATAATTAACCAACTGAGCAAATGGGCATAATACCAAAAGTGATTTAATTCCCCTTCCGGTAGCCATTTGGAATCCATCATCCGACCACTATACAAGGCAAAAGTTAGGGCAAAAAGAGTCAAAGTATTGACTAAACGATGGAGACTATACCACCAAATCGGCTTACCAAATTGGGTTAATTTGTTAAGAGAATCACTTTGAATTAATCTTTTGTTGCCCCGACGAAAAGCATAGATAGCAAAAACGGGAAAAATAATCAGAGTATAGAGGCCAAAAGTGCCATGAATACTTTCAATTTCTTGATATTCCGGTAAGGGCAGTTTTAACCAACGACCGTCAAAAGTATCATAGGTCCAATAGGCCGTAACCATGGCGGCAATGAGGGCAATTCCCGTGAATCCGTGCAGAATTCGCAGTAAAAGAGGTTGATAAGGTTGATTAGTTTTCATGAACTCGATCGATACAATGGGGGATGTAAACTTGCCCAGATACTATGTTAACTAATCCTTGGCTCGTCGCTGTTCTTCTCAATACCGTCCTCCTCGGAATCGCCTGGATTGCCCCAAAAAAGCTCTTAACTCGGATGGGTTATCTCCATGCTTGGGTTTTAGGGGTGATTGTCTGGGGAAGCTTGGGATGGCGCGGTTATCTAATTGTTTTATTCTATTTCCTCGTCGGTTCTACTGTCACCCGCATCGGTTTAGCACGCAAGGAAGCGGAGGGAATTGCCGAAAAAAGAGCGGGGGTGCGCGGTCCTGAAAATGTCTGGGGTTCCGCTTTAGCGGGGGCAATTTGCGCTATCCTAAGTCTTTTTGCCGCTTCTCCCTGGGATTACCTCTTAATACTCGCTTATGTGGCTAGTTTTAGCACCAAATTAGCCGATACTACTGCCAGTGAGGTGGGCAAAGCTTATGGTAAAACTACTTATCTAATCACTAATTTTAAATCCGTCCCCCGGGGAACAGAAGGTGCTGTTAGTTTAGAAGGAACGATCGCTGGTTTGTTGGCAGCCACGGCTATTTCCCTGTTAGCATGGGCTATCGGTGCGATCGATCTTCTTGGTGTGTTATGGTGCGTAATTGCGGCATTTATCGCCACCAATATCGAAAGTCTCATCGGTGCTACTCTACAAACTCGCTTTCTGTGGTTAACTAATGAATTGGTCAATGTGATCAATACGGTTATCGGCGCGATCGTAGCTATACTGTTAAGCTTGCTCTGGTCTTTCAGCTAAAGTTAAGTGACTAAAAAAATTTTTCAGAGAATATCTATGCTAAAGTGGCGTTTTTGTGCATTGTCCCTGCTGTTACTGCTAATTACTGCCTGTGGGACGGAAAATCAACCGAATTCTAGTTCTAACACTGCAAATAGTCCCAGTGCTGACCGCTTGCAAACGGTGAAAAATCGCGGTAAGTTAATTTGTGGCATTAACGGAGAAGTGCCTGGGTTTAGCTTTGTTAATGAAAAAGGCGAATATTCGGGCTTAGATGTGCAAATTTGCCGAGCTATTGCGGCTGCTCTCTTTGATGATCCCTCCAAAGTCGAATATCGTAAACTTAGCCCCCAAGAGAGATTTACTGCCGTACAGACGGGAGAAGTGGATATCCTCAGTCGCAACACCACCTGGACGATTAACCGGGATACCGCTCTGGGGATGGAGTTTATCACCCCGGTTTTCTATGATGGTCAGGGAATTATGGCCACGAAAGCCAGTAATGTTAAGAAATTAGAAGATTTAAGCGGAAAGTCCATTTGTGTGCTATCGGGAACCACCACAGAACAAAATCTGGCCGATGCCATGGCAAAAGCGGCAGTGCAAGGTTATAAACCGATCGTTTCCGATGATGTGGAGGCTTTATATACAGCTTATCAGGCGGGGCGTTGTCAGGCTGTCAGTTCCGATCGCTCCCAATTGGTGGCCCGGCGCTCGGTTTTTCCCCGACCGCAGGATCATCAATTATTAGAAGTGGTAATATCTAAGGAACCTTTGGCCCCGGCCGTGGCCGATGGTGATCCCGCTTGGTCGAATGCCGTCCGCTCGATCGTTTTTAGTTTAATTCAAGGGGAAGAATTTGGGATTAACTCCCAAAATATTGGCACTTTTGCCGATAGCAAAGACCCCAGTATTCGGCGCTTTTTGGGTATTGATGAGAAGTTAGGCGAAGATATGGGTTTACCCAATGATTTTGCCCAAAGAGTCTTAAAACAGGTGGGTAATTACGGTGAAATTTATGAGCGGGAAATCGGTAAACCCCTACAACTCGATCGAGGTTTAAATAATCTTTGGACAAAGGGGGGTTTATTGTATTCTCCTCCTTTTCGTTAGTTTTAAGATTGTGTTTCCTGACGGGGAATATAGACCCCTATGGCCGCTGGAATAACTCGAAACATGGCGGGAGTAGTGCTAGTAATTTCGCCATCGGTGTTAATACTATGGGGTTTACGAGTCTGAATTTGAATTTCTTTCCCCTTAAGAGTTCTCACCCAAGATAATAAACCCTGTTGTCCTCGCGGTAATGTCCATAAAAGCGGGAAAATTTGCCACCAGTGTTCAATTTCTAGGCTATATAAATCTAACCTTTGATCGTCGATTTGGGCATCGTGAGCGATCGGCATTCCTCCCCCATAATAACGACCATTTCCGATCGCTATTTGTAGGGTTTTAACTTTGATATTTTGGCCATCAATACCGATCATAGCGGTAAAAGGACGAGTTTTACTTAATACCTGTAAAGCTGTCCAAGCGTAGGCCAAAATCCCCAAACGTCGCTTTAAACCCTTGTTCAGTTTTTGGGTAATTTTCACACTTAATCCTAAACTAGCCACGTTGAAAAAGTATTTATTATTTACCCAACCTAGATCGATATATTTTAAATTACCTTCCGCAATAATTCGACAGGCTTCGGCAATAGAATTCGGTATCCCTAAAGTCCGGGCTAAATCATTAGCCGTTCCCAGAGGTATAATGCCTAAAGGCAGTTGAGTTTCTACCAACATATCCGCCATAGCATTAAGAGTCCCATCGCCACCACCGACAATAACTAAATCAATACTAGAGCGATATTTTTCCAGCAAAAAAGGTATATCTTCTACCTTTTTCAAAGGGACGCTGATAATTTCAAAATCCCAATTATTGAGCAGATCAACAGTTTGAGCAAAGTTTTCTTTACCCTTGCGCGAGTGACGATTGATTAGTAGTAAAGCTCTTTTAGTCATAGGTAAGTTTCTCAGCAGTGCAGGGATAAAGGTTATGTAATTAGGAGTTGCTGAATAAATGTGAAATATAGACGAGGTAAGGGTTTTAGTGGCTGGTTTTGCGAAACAGGTGCAAGTCCTTTAGGGGCGAAGCATTCGGGCATAACCTATCGCTGAAACCGTAGATTTTCTATCCGAATCCTTCGCCCTTATTTTTTCAGCAAACCCTAATTAAATCAGAAAAAATATCAGGTGATTGTCAATAATTTAGCCCCATTGATCACTAAATTTTAGTTAATAGCCCTTTCTTCGAGAAAATGTTCTACCATTGCCCCTATGTATGATAGCAAATTCAGACCCTTCAAGGCCATGAAACGAAGATAATGGCAGACAATTACTTGATTTTACTGATAACGGGCGTTTTTTCGGGCTTATTAGCGGGTTTATTCGGTATTGGGGGTGGCACTATCTCCGTGGCGATCCTGTTAAATTTGGGCCACAGTTACGGGGAATCGGTGGCTACCAGCAGTTTAGCGATCGTTTTCACTTCCCTAGGAGGTACGCTCCAAAATTGGCGATTAGGTTCCCTCAAATGGCAGCGAGTTCTCCTCTTAGGTTTACCCGGGATTTTTACGGCATTTATCGGGGTCTATCTGGTCAAATATAGCCCCAAACACCTCCTAGAAGCGGCTTTTGGTTGTTTTTTACTGCTCAATATCTATTTAACCAATCTCAAGCAAAATTTAAGCCAAAAAGAGCCAGTTTCTGCCATTAGATTGAATCCTAATCTAGCCTGTCTGCTAACCGGAGGAATCGCTGGATTTCTAGCCGGTATTTTCGGAATTGGCGGTGGGGCGATCATGGTGCCACTACAAATGATTTTTTTGGCAGAAAAGATCAAAATCGCCATTGTCACCAGTTTAGGTGTGGTTTTACTCAATTCGATCGCCGCCTGTTTCGCTCATGCCCAAGCCAGTTATATTCTTTATCTACAAGGGATTATTTTAGGTATCGGTGGTTCCCTAGGTGTACAAGTAACCACTCGTTTTTTACCGAAATTACCGGATCGATTGGTGCGGATTACTTTTTATATTTTTCTGCTACTGATGGCCATTTATTTCTTCATCCGCGCTTGCTCTTAGACCGCATCAACGGACTCGTTAAATCTCAACTTTCTAACCTTTCTAGTCTCTCCCTGATTGGCTTTTTCCGTGTTCATCAATAAAAAACGGAGAATACTTGACAAATTCGGGGGGGGAGAATAAAGGAGACATAATTTTAGATGCCTATTGTGGGTGTGGAACGACTCCATCAAGTGGTTATTTATCTAAGGAAAAGTGACTCCCCCAAAGTCCGACAGAATGATTATAAACAAGGGAAAACCTCTCATCAATTTGAAGTGATTAGACTCTGGGAACAACCCTCGGAACCCCTATTAAAGGCTCCCGGACTGTTTCCTTTTGCCATACTTGCTCAAGCTGAGAAACAAGAAAACTTACTGCGGCAAATTGCCCAAGAAATCGAGCAAATCAGCGATAGTCGAGAACAAAGTAATCTGGCTGCATCTACCGCAATTCTAGCCGGGTTAGTATTAGAGAAAGACATCATTCAACGATTATTGAGGAAAGACATCATGAAAGAATCAGTTATCTATCAAGAAATCTGGTCGGAAGGTTTACAAGAGGGACGACAAGAGGGACGACAAGAGGGAGAAGCTAACCTAGTTTTACGTCAATTAAATCGGCGTGTAGGGGACATTTCTCCCGAATTATTGCCCAATATTCGCAGTCTTGACCTAGAACAGTTAGAAAACTTGGGAGAAGCTTTGTTAGATTTTCAGTCACTACAGGATTTAGAACAATGGCTGGAAAATTGCCGAGCTAGTTAGTACAAGTAAACTAAATGCTGTCTATCCATTCCCATGGAAGCAGCAAGCTCTCAACTCCCTTGAGAGTAGTTAACACTTTAATCTATTCCGCGGTAGAGATCGGCGATGGCTAACTCTAGGTTAATACTTTGCAGGATCACCCGATCGCCTGTCTCGTAAATAGTCGTTTCCCATATCCCCAGAGAATTACGACGACGGCATTCCACGCGCTGGATTTCTTGGGAAATTAATACATATTCTTCTAAAGTTTCTATCTGTTGATAATCTTGGAATTTTTCGCCCTTGTCAAAAGCGGCCGTACTGGGGGAAAGCACTTCCGCAATTAGTTTCGGATAGCGTTTCAGATAACGATCTTGGCGATCGCGCGGATCGCAGGTAACAAAAGCATCGGGATAGTAATAAAACTGATCTTGATAGTTAACCTTGACATTACCCGAGTAAAACCGACAGTCTGTAGAGTCGCCGAAATGTTCGTCAATGACTTTGAGAAAATTGAAGGCGATGCGCTCGTGATTATCCGTACCGCCGGCCATCGCATAAACCAAACCACGTCGGTATTCATGACGGATCTGACTCTGGCGCTCGATAGCGAGATATTCTTGGGGACTGATGTAGTTGGGAACTGCGATCATAATCTCTAGGGGAAAGCCTACTATCAATTATAGTACGAGAATGGCTCTCTTATTCTTTGTGTGATAATTTTTGCTTATGGAATCGTGAAATGCTTATCGGGCAAGACTTTTAGGGCTATTTTTACGTTCAGCGAAGCTCAGTCGAGCCGCGGAAGAAACTATCAGTATAGACCTCGTTTCCACACAGAAACCAGAAGAGCCAAATTTCCAATACTCAGTTTAAATTTAGTACAGCTTAACCAGATTACTTGGAGTAGATAAAATCTCTGAAAAGGGGGTTTTAGTCTCAGCCAAAAATTCAGAAATTGTCTCTCCTTTTCAACAACTATTTGATGTTTTGCCTCCACAGGATATGACATTTTTTCCTTCTTAGCTGAAACTGTCTTGCTTAGTATTAAGCCAGCCCCTTATTTAGTTGTAATCCGTGAAGATTTGCAATTCACTTCTCCTTCCACTGGTAAAGATTTAACATGAGAACCTTGAAACTTTTCCATATTGCTGACTCGCCACATAGACAGAGGAAAAGTAATAGCAAATAAACCAAAAACTCCCACTAAAATCCAGACGATATTGTGCATTTTACGAGAGGAAAGTTTTCTAATTTGAACATCCATTTTGTTACCTCCATAAGTTTAAGTTAAGGGTAAATAAGGAAAGATAGGATGCCATGACATAGCGGTGGCGGCAATAATGAGGGCGAAAAACCAAAAGAGAATTGTTTTAGCCTTAATCTTGCGATCTTTCCAGAGATAATGGAGTATAGGCCAACTGATTAACCAGCCAATTAATAACATAGTTTCTTTGCCGGTATAACTGCCAATATTACCCCACATTTTGCTAGGATTTTTACTGCCAGGAATCCAAGACCCTAAATTCCAGAGCAGAGTTTCTACGGTTTTTGTCTGGTCTGCATCGGAAAAATGGTGAGAAACCATCATTAAACAACAACCGATTGCGGCGCTAATAATTGCCGCAGCTGCAGGGCCAGAAGTAGCGGGAGAACGTTTGGCACCTTGGGCTAAACCTTGGGGAAATTGTTGTACAAAAGCCCAGATTTTACCGTACCAAGGGCTATCAACATAGGGTTGTGTCATGAGAGTTGCTCCTATTTTTTAAGAGTTCGTAACTGTGTAAAACCCAAAATTCCCACCGCTAAAAGTCCCATAATGGTGCTAGGTTCGGGTACAGATTCTAGGAGAAAAGCGCGGGTTTCCGTTTCTCCCAATTCATTAGTAAAAGTGCCAAAACCAATAATTTGGCCACGCCCATTAATGCCCGTGGCTTGATTTAAAACCCAACCCGTACCATTAATGACTAAATTATTTAAATCAAATAACTGGCCTTCTTGCCAAAGAGTCCCATGGGCAACTTCACTAGCAAGATTAGAAAAGCCAACAATTTGACCAGATTCGTTAATACTTAAAGCATCGCCTCGCGTACCACCAAGACTGCCTAAATTAATCAAATTGCCGTTATCCCAGAGGAATCCACTAGAGGTTAAAGTGGCTCCTGAACCATTAGTCGCTTGACCAATAACTAAGCCATTTTCGTTAAGATCTCGGGCAAAACTTTGGGCGAATCCGTTGGGAATTCCTAGATTAGTCAGGACAAAATTACCATTGGCATCCTGCTCCCAAAAAGCAGCACTGTAGACATTAGTTCCGTCCACTACACCATCGGAGTCTACATAACCAACGATTTCGGTATTGTCATTAATGGCTAAACCAAAATTTTGATCGCCGTCAAGACTAGGTAAGTTGATGCGCGTACCATCTTCCCAGAAAATAGCGTTTCTTCGATTGGTTTCAAAGATATGATAACCAGCAATCTGATTGCTGTTGTTGATGTCGATAAAATAACTTTCCAGGCCACCAAAGTTATAAATGTTGAGGTCGTAACCCCCGGAACCGTTAGGAGTCCACAATAACGCCCGGTCTGTGGGTCCGGCGGTTTCATCTCCCGCACCGACAATCATCCCTGCGTCATTAATAGAACGAGATAAACCACCGCGACCGGGGAGAGTGACGGGGGTGCCGCCATTAACTGGGCCAGTAAGGGGTAAAGCCGTTATCGTACCGTTTTCCCAGATATAGCCACTAGAAGCGGTATTACCGGCAGTGCGGGAACGACCGACGATTTGACCTTGGTTGTTAATGCTGGCTGCCCTCGTATCCGTACCATCGGGGCTGAGTGTACCCAAGTCGGTGATTTTATACATCGAACCCGCTAGGGCAGGAGACACAGTATGTAAGCCGAAAACAGTGGCTAGAACGAGCGAAAGTTGAATTTTAGTCATTTTTGAGTTGAATCAGCAAATAAGGGGTTACAGAGCCTGAATTTTGGCGACACCGAGGCCGCTAACGAGACCACCCATAGCAAAAAACATCATTGCCATCAGAGCAATGCAAGTGGCTGTTAACACCGGTCGGTTAGCTTTGTCCAAAATTGAGTCGCCGTATTTCCAGAGAATCCAAGTGCAGACCACGCCTAGGGGCAAGGTAAACAGGACGCTGAATTCGTGGTATTCCATAAGGACGTATTGACCGAGGGGCGAATTTTCTTTTAACCAAGCGCGCGCGCCGCCAAATTCTGAACCGGCTCGATAGCGCATATAGGCTAAATTACCAGTGGCGATCGCTAAAAAAGCGAGGACGGTAGCCCAGAAGGTGAGGGTTCGCATTTGCCGCAAGAGTTTGCTAGAACCTCTTAACAGGGGAAAAGCGAGGTGGCCTGCGTAAACAATGACGACTAGGGCTAATAAAGAGCCAAAACCGTGAATTGTGCCTAACCATCGCTGCCACGGACTCGGATGCAGGAGATTGACGAAGGGCAGGAATAAAAATAAGCCCGCCGAGAGGATTCCTAGCCCATAAACGCAAACGGTGGCGATATCTAGGGTTTTGGGGAAATCTATTTTTTCGGATTCTGTGGGATCAGATAACATCTGCTTCTCCTTGACGATTTGGAAAGAGTAAATGAGAAATTATCTCAATTAAGTCGAACTTTGATCAAAAAAGTCCAGAGAATACCTGTGTCCAACCATCAAAGGATTTTTAGACTCAAGTTGACGCTCAATAACGTCAAGACTAGAATTTAGACATAGACAAAGCTGGCGCTAAATGATTCTAGTAATCACTTAGCCTCAACTATGCACTGCTAAAGGAGCGACTGGCATCGCTTCTTTGGTTTAATCAGGCTCTAGACTAATTTTCTTGTCAACCATTCAGTCTAGGGCTTTTTTTTAACCAAGTCTAGTATCAACAATATTTTTTAATAGTTGAGAATAATTCTTAACTATTTTGAAGCTAATGCTTAAATCTCTGGCACAATTGATTTTTGATGGTTTAAAAACGCTAAAAATAAGGATTAAGTGGCATAAAATATCCAAATAGACTGTTTAATTGATTACTGTTCCTTCTTAATTCTCCTGGCTACTGGCTGCTGACTCCTAACCAACCAAGATAATTTTTGATTTTTACAAGAGGTCTATTCCTAAGGGTGTCACACTACGGCTATCGGTCTTCTCCCCACTCCCCCCCGCAACGCTCACGAAGTGGTCTCCCCACTGCGGTAAACTAAATGAGATGATCCACGGGAGTTATGACTATGACCACTCACTTTATTAGTGCCGAAATCGACCTACAGGAAACCCCGCAACAACTGCAGCAAGAAATCGAAAAAGAATTAGCCAAACGGGGTGAACCCTTGCGTTGGGCAATCACAGAAGTGGATAGCGAGAATAATCAAGTCAAAGTCGAAGCGATTGTCACCACTGCCTCGTGAATTCCCGTCCCTATACCGCCGTACTAATTATTCCCACCGGCATCGGGGCAGCGATTGGCGGTTATGCTGGGGATGGCATTCCCGTGGCCAGAGCGATCGCCCAAGTTTGCGATCGCCTAATTACCCATCCCAATGTCCTCAACGGCGCACAACTGTACTGGCCTCTGGACAACACCTATTATGTGGAGGGTTACGCTTTAGATCGTTTTGCCCGGGGGGATTGGGGATTAAGTCCCGTCCATCAAAATCGCATCGGGTTACTATTCGATCGCGCCATTGAATTTGACCTCTTGCAAAGACACCTTCAGGCTGCCGATGCTGTCCGGGCCACCCTAGGCTTAGATCTCACCGATTACCTGATCACCGATGCCCCCCTAAATGTGCAGTTGCGAGAGGCAGCCTCCGGGGCCAGTTGGGGAACAATTGGCAATCCCGACAGCTTGCTGCGGGGAGCAGAAAAACTGATTAACCAAGGCCGGGCAGAAGCGATCGCCATTGTTGCCCGTTTTCCCGACGATCCCGATAGCATTGCCCTGGCTAATTATCGCCATGGTCAGGGGGTGGATCCCCTTGCCGGGGCCGAAGCGGTAATTTCCCATCTGGTGGTGCGACAATTCCAAATACCGGCAGCCCACGCTCCCGCTTTAAGTCCGCTGCCCCTCGATCCGCAACTTTCCCCCAAGGCCGCGGCCGAAGAAATCGGTTATACTTTTTTACCCTGCGTTTTGGTGGGTTTGAGTCGCGCCCCCCAATTGGTCAAGCGGCCCGGTCCCGATGCTATTTGGAGCCGGGAGGTGGACGCGCTGATCGTTCCCGCCAGTGCGTGCGGTTCTAGCACAGTTTTGAGTTTTTGTCAAGAAAAAACTGTACTGATTTCCGTGCAGGAAAATAGTACAAGAATGAAGGTGGCCCCGGAACCCCTAGGGGTGAAAGCAATTAGGGTACACTCGTATATGGAGGCGATCGGTGCGATCGTTTGTCAACGGGCAGGGGTTAACCTAGCATCTCTTCGCCCTAATTTAAACTCTTTACGCTGTTTATCCGAGAATCCGTGACTAATTCCCCTAATTCCGAATTTGATCCCCTGACACGCACACAAGTCCTCACCATTATGGCGGTAACGGCGATTATCTTGCTGGTAGTCGCCAAAGTTTGGCAATATTTCGGTGCGATCGCTATTCCCGCCATTCGCTGGACTCTCCCGGATTTCCTGTTCGGATTAGCCTTAGCGGGGGCAATTAGTGGAATTAGTGGGCTTCTCTATCGTTTTTGGTCTAGTTATCGCCATAGTGCTAATGCTTACTTAGAATTAGTCATTAAACCTTTAGCATGGCCCGATTTAATTTGGATTGGATTACTGCCGGGGTTAAGTGAAGAATTATTATTTCGCGGGGTGATTTTGCCAGCTTTGGGCTTAAATATCTTTGGTTTAACCGTTTCTAGTCTAATTTTTGGTATCCTCCATTTTAGCGGTCCCCAACAATGGCCCTATGTTATCTGGGCAACTGTTGTCGGTTTTGCCCTCGGTTATACCGTCATCATCACCGGTAATTTATTAATCCCAATTCTCGCTCATATTATCACCAATCTCCTCGCTAGTTTTCTCTGGAAATTACAGCATAGGAGTTAGGGGATAGGGGAAGTGGGGAGATGGGGGAATGGGGAGAACAAATAAAACGCAATCTCCTGACTCACCGTTCGCTCAAATTTTTGAACTCCACCTTATTATCATGGCAAAAAAGCTTACAGCATAAAGTTTTCAGAAGACCTAGCGGTGGTTAACTTCGAGAAAATTAATACAAGGTGATCTCGAAGGGATCTGCTTCGCAATGTGCCAACTAACCTACTTAAAATCATAACTGCTTCATTTTCGTAGCGATGCCGCGGGCACAGCGAAGCTGACCGCCCAAAATAGTTCCTCGCTCCCCGCTTAATCGGTTAAAAGCCTTGCACAGAAAGCAGTTAGCCTCATTTATTGAAGCTCCCTAAGTTTAAAATAAGCGAACGGTGAGATAGGATTAGGTGTAATATCTTATTATTCCATGTCCTAGTGAGGGCAGATTCAGATACATATTTGGTTACATTAGTGCTGAAGAGGAGAACAGGAAAATGAGTGGTTCGACTAAAGACAATCAGGGAGCTAATATTTCTATTGGTAACAATGCCACTATTGGAGGCGATGTAGTTGGTAGAGATAAGATAGTCACTACAACTGCGACTGCTGAGTCGTCATTTTCTCAAGAAGAACTCTTAGAGCTTCTTAAACAATTAAAAGCATCAATCAAAGAGTCTTCCATCGATGGAGATGACAAAGATTTAGCCGTCGGTCAAGTCGCTGCTGCGATTAATGAAGCTAAAAAAGGAGGTATTAGCAATTCTCAGGAATCCCAAGAAAAATTTGGGCAATATCTCTCAAACACTAAAGATATCCTTGACAAGGTGAAAGATGTTGGGGAAATTGGAACTAAAGCTTGGCCAATTCTCGTAAAAGTCGCTAAAATGATCGGACTTTCACTTATTGTCTAATTTCTAGCCTCATTGTTTTCTACATACGGTTAACTACTTTTGAGTGATGAGGTAATGGCTATGGAAGACAGTATAAATAACCAGAGTACAAGTATCTCCTTTGGCGATCAAGCAATCGTTCGAGGTGATGTTGTTGGTGGTAACAAATATGAAATTAAATTTTATGCCTTGTCATCAACTTCTGTAAGTTGGAGTCAATACCGTCAAGAGGATCGACCTAGCCAAGAAGATCCCTATAAGTTTCTAAGTTACTATGACACGACGGATGCTGATATATTCTATGGTCGGGAAGTTGTCTCGGATTTACTGGTTGCCAAAATCTCTAGTCATAAATTAGTGCTAATTAATGGAAAATCGGCGAGTGGCAAAACATCCTTAATTAATGCTGGTATCATTCCTAGACTGGTAGAAAGAGGTTACTTTACCATCGTTTTTAGAGATTATGGCTATCCCACCGACCTAATTAAAGAGGGAATTAACAATCTTGAAAATGTCAATATCGATCTGAGTCATTGTCAGACAATGGCTGAAGTTTTAAATCAGGTACGCCATGAGTCGAAACGTCCCTTAGCGATTTTCTTGGATCAATTTGAAAGATTCTTTTTAAATTTACCAGAACAGCAGCAGACCAAGTTCACTCAAGAATTTGGTGAATGCTTAAATCAGATTCAAGCTTCATCAATTACCTTTATTATTTCTATCCGCCAGGATTTTTATGGAAATTTAGGAGAATTTTGGGAAACATCACCGGAATTTAATACTGAGAGTTACTTCTATTATTTAAAACCTTTAAACAAAAGTGAAGCTCTCAGTGCGATTAAAAAACCGTTGCAACGCCTCTATCCTAATATTATCTACGATCCTGATTTATTAGAGAATCAACTTCTACCTCAACTTCTCAAGGGAATTAATGAAGAATCGCGTGAGCAAGTCGAACCCGTTCACCTTCAGATTGTTTGTAACCGACTGTTTGATGAAGCGAGAACAAGATATCAGGAGCAACTACAAGCAGGAGAAACAGTTATTATCAAGGAAAATCTCTATCAAGAACTGGGTGGTGTTAAGGGGATTTTGCAGGGATATGTGGATGTAATTCTTGACCAATTTCTGCCTCAAGAACGGGAAGAAGCGAAGTTAATTCTCAAGCAAATGGTTACGAGTCAAGGAACTCGTGCTTTTAAGTCTCTCACGGAAATTTCTCAACAAATTGGTATTGCTCAAACGGAAATAGAAGCAGTCCTTGAAAGGCTAGACAGAAGCCGTCTTATAGAAACAATCCCTGGGGAAAAAAAATATTCTTTAACCCATGAATATTTAGTGCAGAAAGTAAATAAGTGGTATGATATTAAAGAATTAGAAATTAAGAAAGCACAAGAACTTTTTGAGAGATGTTTCGCAAATTGGAAAGTTTATCGACATCTTATTCCTGTCAATCAATTTAAGGAGATTGAACCCTTTAAAGCCAATCTTGATTTAGATTCTGAAAAAGAAAAATTACTTCAACATAGCTTATGGCGATATTATAGCGACCGTGGCTTGAAAGGATTAATTGTTTTGCTCTTCTCCGTGATTTCTGTTTATTTAATACGGGTCATTCCGAATGATATTGGTCGTTTAAAGGTAGAATCAATACAGGGAGAAAATTTGAATCATGCCACAAGAGTATTATCTGTGGAAAAGGACGGTAATGTAAAAGAAGTAAAAGTGAGTTGGGGACTTCCAGATTTGGGGGGTTTGCCAAAAGGATTTTACTATGTTGAAGTAAAAAACAATGGCTATCTTGTTAGGTATCCAGTAAAAATAGAAGGATACAGGCGTTATTTAAATCCTATCACTATCCAAATACCAACTGATAAGTTATCAGGAAATTTAACTCAAGATATGGCACTTATCCCCAAGGGCCAGTTTTTAATTGGCAATCCCCTTGAAAGCAAAAAGGAAAAGGAAAAGGAAATTGAGTTAGACAGTTTTTATATTGACAAACATGAGGTAACTAATGCTGAATATAGACAGTTTTTGCAAGAGATTGAGGAGAATCCAGCAAAATATCAGAAATTATCTGGAGATCAACTTTTCTATAAAGAGAATCCCCAAAACCATAAACCTGACGGGTGGAATCCGCCTTTTTATAATAAATGGAGTAAAGAACCAGATGCACCAGTTGTCAATGTCGATTGGAAAGACGCTTTCGCTTACTGCGCTTGGCAAGGAAAACGATTACCAACTGTTTTTGAATGGGAGAAATCTGCTTATGGCATAGATAAATCATCTGACAAACCCCAAAAATATAATTATCCTTGGGGGGATAAACCTGACCTCACTAAAGCAAATACTGCCGATACATGGCGAGATAAGGATAAGTGGGATGATCGCCATGCGGAGAAAGTTAAAAGTTATCCCGATGGACAGAGTATATACGGTGTCTTTGATCTGATCGGTAATGCTTTTGAATGGACAGATATTTGGTATGTTGGCTCGTTAGTCGATAATGACATATCTGCTTCTTTGAAATCCGATCATAACAAACAACCTCTTAAGGGAGGCTCTTATGGACAAGACATAGCTTTATATCCGATCCATCAAAAACCGTCCCTAATAGATATTAGCCAAAAAAACCTGCAATATGGTTTTAGATGTGCTGTTTCTAAAGCCGATATTTGACGAAAAGCAGAAATTTAAAATATCGAGGAAAAATCAGTCATGAAACTTAAATTGAGACTTCTTAGAATTCACAAGGTGGTTTTACTTGCCTTAACAATCACTCTTTTGTGCGTGGTTCCTGTTTTATCTCAAGTATCTTACAAGGCAACAGTTAGTCGGATCGTAGAAACGAGAACTGGAGTTCAATTAAGTCAAGCTTCCCAGCTTAACCCAACAAATAACGTCAATCAGTTAACTCAGAATATTTACACAAAGATAAAACCTCCGGGCAATCCGTTACCGAAGATTATCATCCCTTTAGGAACTACTGACTTGAATAAATTCCAAAATATCCTGGCTTCTAAAAAGGTATCTGCTAACTATTATCAAAGTGTCGGTGAAACCCATGACATGGGAAAAGAGGGGGTGTGGGAGTCAGTTAATGTAAACTCACTTCGTTCTACTGACCCGGCTTATGCTGTCGTTCTGAGTAAGCCTAACTACGGAAAAACTAACCACTTAACTTTTAGAGTTATCGGTATTAACAATAATGTTCCTATAATTAGTTTTGCTAGTCCCGATGTTGCCCTAAAAGATAGTATATCTGTTGATTTTATCGTAGATACAGGCAATTCTGGGTTAAAGTCTGAGCAGATTGGTAAAGCTGTTGAAGCCAAAGATTATCGATTACGCTATCGAAGGGAGTATGCTAATTTTCAAGAATACAAAGGCAAAGTAGATATTTTAATAAGAAATACAATGATTCAGCAAGCACCGCCTCGAAAAGTAGATTATTTGGTTACTATCTCCCGCTAAGAATGATAAAAAACGATGATTAATAACGAGCAAATAACCAAAATTTTAGCCCATTTTTTAGTCACAATTACGCTAATTCTTGGCTTAAATGTATGGCAGATTCAAGTATCCGCTCAAGTTACACCAATTACTGACAAAATCTTTGACGAAGAAGTTCTAGAAAGCAATACTTTTGTTCTAGTTGAGTTTTATGCGCCCTGGTGTGGTCCCTGTCGTATGGTTGCACCAGTCGTGGATGAGATTGCTGAACAATATGCAGGTCGCGTAAAGGTTGTCAAAGTGAACGCAGATGAAAATCCGCGAACTGTTAGTCAGTATAACATTCGCAGCGTTCCCACTCTGATACTCTTCAAAAAGGGTCAAAAGGTCGATCAGATAATAGGTGCTGTTCCGAAAGCAACCCTAGTCGATTTCATAGAGAAACATTTAGGATCTAAATGAATAGATTGCTTATCTTCTGGATTTTTTGTCATAGTTTTAAAAAGCATTGAAACTTGGTCTAGGTTGAAAAATCTTAGACTTAACCGTTCCTACAGCATATTGCTCCTCTCACCGTTCGCTCAAATTTTTGAACTCGACCTTATTATCATGGCGAAAAAAGCTTACAGCATAAAGTTTTCAGAAGACCTAGCGGTGGTTAACTTGGAGAAAATTAATCCAAGGCGATCTCGAAGGGAGCCGCTTCGCAGTGTGCCAACTAACCTACTTAAAATCACAATTGCTTCGTTTTTGTAGCGATGCCCAGGCACAGCGAAGATGACTGCCCAAAATAGTCCCTCGCTCCCCACTTAGTCGGCTAAAAGCCTTGTACAGAAAACAGTTAGCCTCATTTATCGAAGCTCCCTAAGTTTAAAATAAGCGAACGGTGAGTTCCTGACTCTTGACTCCGAACTGCGAACCCCCAACACCCTAACACCCAACCTCTTTTTTACTTTTTACCTTTAAAAACATGGAAGTGCAATTTCGCGAATTTAATCCTTTTGATGTCTGGTTTTGGCTGGAATTTTCGACAGTTCCCTCGAATATGGAACAGCAGTATGTAGAAGAAGTTTTTGCTTCTTGGTTTTATTTGGGTAAATTAGGAGCTTTCAATGCCGAAAACCTACAGGTACAGGAGGTGGGAGTCGATATTAGTTATATGGAATACGATCCAGATATAGCCGAAAATGCCTTTATGTCACCGATGCACAATATGACCGATTTTGAATACTTAGGTACTTGGGGACGTTGCTGGTTTGATCTCGGTACTAGCGATCTTATTGCTTTGGATATTTTAATCAATGCCTTGACCCAATTAAGTAAGGATTTTGTCGATATTAAACGTTTAATTATCGGGGGAGAAAATCAAGATTGGCCAGTTGGCGATCGCAGTAATTATCTCTTTAGCGAATAATTAGGGTTTACTGAAAAAGTTTCTTGGTGGAGTCAGTATTCTCCGAGTCAGGAGTTTATTTTTATTTATTTATTCTCCCCACACCCTACACCCCACACACACCCCACACCCCACTTAACCACATCTATGCTTAATCTCGTCTCCCTTCCAGAAATTCCCGCCGCCGCTTGGAAACGTCCTCTAGGCAAAGGTTGGGAAAAACCCTACAGCGTCCGCTACGCCAGCAATTTAGATGATGGTCCTTGGCATGGGATGCCTCTGGGAGGATTTGGGGCCGGTTGCATCGGACGTTCCCCCAAAGGTGACTTTAATCTCTGGCATCTGGACGGTGGTGAACACAGTTTTAATAGCCTTGCGGCCTGTCAATTTAGCATTTTTGAACAAACAGAAGACGGAAGCGCCCAAGCCTACGCTATGGCGACGGAAAGCCCCAAGGATGGAACTTTATCGCGCTGGTCGTGGTATCCTGCCGAAAAGGGAAGCTATTCGGCCCTTTATCCCCGCAGTTGGTACGAGTACAAAGATGTTTTTCAGACTCAATTAATTTGCGAACAATTCTCACCGGTTTGGGCGCATAATTATCAAGAAAGTAGTTATCCTATAGCCCTATTTGAATGGACGGCTCATAATCCCACCGATAAACCGATTACTATTAGTATTATGCTGACTTGGCAAAATACAATCGGTTGGTTTACTAACGCGATTAAATCCCCAGTGGTTAAGGTGAGAGATGATGGTAGTCCCGTCTATGAATATCAATCAAAATGGGGGGAAAGTGAGGGTAATTATAATCAATGGATTGTCGATAATTTCCGCGTTGGCTGTCTAATGGGTCGGGATTACGAAAACCCCGGGGAAGGGGATGGACAGATGGCGATTGCCAGTATTACTAATCCGAGTCTAGAGGTATTCTATCTGGGTAAATGGAACCCTGCGGGCGATGGTGGCGAAGTTTGGGACTATTTCGCCATGAATGGCTCTTTACCGGATATTGAGGACGAAACCCCCGCCGAAAAAGGGGAACAAACGGCCACGGCCATGGCGATTCGTTTTACCATTCGTCCGGGGAAAACTCGCAAAATTCCTTTTATTTTAGCTTGGGATTTACCAGTCACCGAATTTGCCCAAGGAATTAACTATTATCGTCGTTATACGGACTTTTTCGGTCGCAATGGTCAAAATGCTTGGGCGATGGTACGCACGGCTTTAAAACACGGCGATACATGGCGAGAAAATATTATTAACTGGCAAAAACCGATCCTAGAACGCAGCGATCTGGCCGATTGGTTTAAAATGGCTTTATTTAACGAATTATACCTCCTAACTGACGGCGGCACTCTCTGGACGGCAGCCACGGAACAGGATCCTATCGGTCAATTTGGGGTCTTAGAATGTATTGATTATCGTTGGTATGAAAGTCTGGATGTGCGTCTCTATGGTTCCTTTGGGTTATTGATGTTATGGCCGCGCTTAGAAAAGGCCGTCATGGAAGCTTTTTCGAGGGCAATTCCCAGCAGTGACGATACTCCTCGGATTATTGGATATAACCAAGCTAGTGCCATTCGTAAGGCCAAAAATGCCACTCCCCACGATTTAGGCGCACCCAATGAACACCCTTGGCAAAAGAGCAATTACACCAGTTATCAAGATTGTAATCTCTGGAAAGATTTAGGCAGTGATTTTGTTTTATTAGTCTATCGGGATTATTTATTAACGGGGGCTAAAGATGAGGATTTTCTGCGGGAATGTTGGCCGTCAATTGTCCTGACTTTGCAATATTTAAAAACTTTTGACCTTGATAATGATGGGATTCCCGAAAATTCTGGCGCACCAGACCAAACCTTTGATGATTGGCGTTTACAGGGAATTAGTGCCTATTGCGGTGGTTTGTGGATAGCGGCCCTAGAAGCAACGATTAAAATTGGCGAAATCATTGGAGAAGATACGGCAATTTTTACCAGTTGGTTACAGCAATCTCGCGCTATTTATCATCAGACTCTCTGGAATGGAGAATATTATAATTTAGATAGTGGCAGTGGTTCCGATGTGGTGATGACTGACCAATTATGCGGTCAATTTTATGCTCGTTTATTGAGTTTACCAGATGTGGTAGAAAATCAATACACGCAATCAGCTTTAAGTAAGATTTATCAGGCCTGTTTTCTCAAGTTTCATGGGGGAAAATTTGGGGCGGCCAATGGGTTAAAACCCGATGGTACTCCCGAAAATCCCGAGGCAACTCATCCCTTAGAAGTTTGGGTAGGAATTAATTTTGGGTTGGTGGCTTTTTTACTACAAATGGGAATGGAAAAGCAAGGATGGCAAATTACAGAAGCGGTGGTGAAACAAGTCTATGAAAATGGCTTACAATTTCGCACCCCGGAAGCAATAACATCGGTGGGAACTTTTCGTGCTTGTCATTATTTACGCGCCATGGCTATCTGGGCTATCTATGGGGTTTTGACGGAATTTCAGGGATAAAACAGGATTATCGCCATCTAACTGGTGATCTGGTTTTACCTGGTAAATCACTCTAATCCTAAATCCGGTTATTAAAAACTGATTATTTATTCTCGGTTTTGCCCTTTGCCTCTCCTGATATGTAGCCTATACTCAGGGGATTTAAGTAGTTAGGCGTTAAAAATTATCAGTTGCCCCCCTTATTAAGGGGGATCCCCCCGCCTATCGGCACCCCCCTTATCAAGCTATCCCTTATAGGGATCTTTCTTAACAATTTTTGCAGTAAGCACTCCAACCCTTATCCTGACTTGATTTCAGTTTTTTCTTTGTCAGTAAGGGTGTCAAC